>NZ_UGIB01000002.1 GCF_900451005.1 Helicobacter fennelliae | reverse complement strand
AAATTACCATTATTCCAATATGTCAGAAAGCTTTATAGATTCTACCAACAAAAGCCATATAGCTATCCTAAGTGGCAACGATGATTTGAGCTATTGGAGTAAATCTCTACACGCATTACGAAAATCAGTAGTATGTGAGGAGTAATATATGAGCAATAAAGATACAAAACACATAGAGGAAATACGAGCTTATAATAACCAAACCATAGACTGTAAAGTCTTAGAATCTAAAGGCATAGATTCTATAAATTCCAAGCTATACTTTATGGGAGTAGAACTCACAGGCGGCACAGAATCTAATAAACCCTATAACGAATGCTTTTTTGGTGAGTTAGATTCTAAAGATAATAATCTAGGCTTAGATACTCTTAAGCCTATCTATCATTTACAAGCTAGCGATGAGATTATAGAATCTACAAGCAACAATAGAGATTCTAGCAATGCAGATTCTAACAATTCCCTAAGCACCTTAGATATTTTTTTAAATGGCTCTAGGCTTACTCTCCTAAACTACTCCCTTTTAGATTCTAGTCTTAACATCAAATTAGAATGCAATTCCTCCGAATCTAAGGCAATACAAGAGAGAGAAAAAGCACAGAGGGATAAAGATTCTTCACCTGTGGCTAGTAATGACAAAAGTCAATCCACCTCTATGCTTCACCCAATCCTAGAGGATACTGAAAAATTATGTTATGCTATCAATCTAGCAAGTTAAAAGGAATGCAATGTTGTTATATAAAAAATGTGAAGTGTGTGGGAATAATATTAATAAATTGCAGAGTATTTGGAATTTGTATGAAGTATCTGAAAAGAATAAATTCAGCATTGTATGCAAAAATTGTCAAACTCGACATAAACCCAAAGCAGTGTTTTATATGTTCTTAAGATTTTTACCAACGGATGTTATTCTTGGCAATGTATTTTGTGCATTGTTCGTATGGCTTGTTTTTCCGCCGATGCAATGGTGGCTCATTATTATAATCAGCATTGCTTTTTGGCATATCATAAATTTTGGCATTGTATGTATAATGCCATTTTATAAAGATAGTAAAAATTGAGAGGAGATAGAAAATGGCAGAAAACAATAAAGATTTTACAGACCATTTAAGTGATTTTGGCGAAGGGATTGCATCTTTTTGGGTTGCTGCCTATAATTTTGGAGATTTTCTAAGCAGAATCTCTGGATTGCGTGATTGGCAACATGGTAGTATCGTGATAAAAGATTATCATCAGCAAGAAGCCATTGAGGAAGTGAAATTATTTTGGAAAGGTATTAGAACTTTTTTGAATAACGAAGAAACTAGAATGGCAGCGAAAGAAATGTTAATACAAGATTTTAAAGAAAGACCATTGTATTACATTGGTTCTTTTGCGATTACATCTGGAATATCTTCCACAATAAAAGCAGGGAATAAGGTTACGGCAAAAATACAATCTCAACCATTAAGAATTATTGCGGAACAAAGTATAAATGCAGTTCCAAGAACATTATTTGCTTCGACAATTTTTTCCACCAAAGCCCTTAATACAATCCACGAATTTTACCCAAGCTTTAAAACCCTCCAAAACAATATCTGCTCACTATATAGCAATGATAAAAACTACACCAATCTTTTTAATCAAGATATGATAATGTGTAGTTTTTCACAAAATGAAAATCCAGAATCTAAAACACAATCTCTACAACAAGAAATGCAAAGGCTCTACCATAATATTCAAAAAACTAATACAGAATTTAATGCGTATAAGCCTATTCCTATTATTTCATTTACAAATCCAAAGGTAGCCTATATCCAAAAGCTTAATCCTAAAGATATACACTCCCTCACACCAAACTCTCCCTTACACCTCCTTAAAGCCCTCTTTTTCTGTGAGAATTATATACTTTTAGATTCTAATAAAGAGCCATTATTAAGAGAATCTAATTGGCGAGAGTTTTATAACTACAAATCTGACTTTTATACTATCTTTATTGCTGATAAACAAGCCCTAACCCAAGACTACATCAATGAGAGAATATCCCTCTATAACGCCATAATGCAAATAAGAAAGCAAATACAAGATAAAGAAATACAAGAGTTACAAAAACAGCAACAAGAGCTAGAGCAACAACTACAAGGATTAGATTCTAAAGAGAGAGAATCTAAACTCCAAGAATACCAAAGAGAGCAGGAAAGAAAACAAAGAGACAAAGAAAGACAAGCACAACGACAAGTAAGATTCTCTAAAGGTAATACTACAAGCACCACACAGAATCTAAACACAAACAACAATGCCTATATCACAAAAGACTCCTATCTCATCTTAGAATCTAATGATAGAGATACAAAAATTATATTCTTAGATTCTCTTAAAGACTCTCATATTCGCACTTTTAGTAATCCCCAAGCCAATGCTAATACTTCTACTAACTCCCTAGATTCTAACAACAGCTATCTTGCTAATACACCCCTTAGCTTTAACAATCTCATATTGCAATACAATAACAAAGTAAGCATCTTTGCTAGAGACAATAGTGTTATAGATTCTAAACAACAAGTTCCTTCTACTTGCACCAAAAACTTCGTTAATCGCTATGAATTAGTTCATCATATCCCAAATACTCTTAGCGGATTCTCTGCTACGATATTTTATGATATAAAAGAATCTAATACAACTACAAATACAAAAGAGTTTAAAAAACACTTTGAATATGTCATCGCCTTTAGGGACACAGAATCTACAAGGGAAATAGCGTGAGGATTAGTGCTATTTTAGGAATCTTTGGAATCTTAGCAATAATGTTTTTGTTGAGTGGTTGTTCGTTTAAATATTTTGACCCGCAGTGGTATAAGTTTTTATCATCAAAACAAGAAGCAAAACGCTATATTTACGATAAAAAATTGTATGAAGCATTTGTGCTTAATATTCATGATAATGAAGAATACTTAACTACAGACAAATTAATGCCAAATGGTTATAAGTTATTGTTAGATGGCGAGGTTGAAATTCTTGGCAAGAGATTAAAAAAAATAATGCGTAAATTTTATTACATAGATTCGCATAACAAAGAATGTCTAATTTCAAAATTAATTGCTTTTGAGTATATCTCTTATGGCTTATGGTTACAAGGTGATGAGGGTAGAGGATTTTGGATTGAGACAAAAGAAATATTAGATATACTTCCGCAAGAAAACATTTATGTATATGGAGAACGAAAATGACAAATAAAGAATTAATTGAACGAATGAAAGATATGGCAGATTGTGCCGACGCAGCGTATGCAAAGCTACATTGGGTATATGAAAATGAAACATTTTTTAATAAATGGGGCTTTGCTGATAATATTACAAAAGGCTATGATAACAATGGACAGCCAACAGCCTATGCTATGGCAATAGAAGCTAGATTCTGCCAAGATTTCATGATAGATAAGCCCATAATAAATGATGAAACTCTTAAAATTGAATATAAGTCAACAAAGATAAATAATGAGATTCAAAATTTTATTGCTAAAAATGAAAACAAGCAATATATTTTTCTTAACGATGAAAAATATATTGCTTATCCTAATCACTATACTATATCCCACCGCACTAAAAACTTCGTCAATCGCTATGAGTTAGTCTCTCATATCCCAAATACTCTTAGTGGATTCTCTGCTACGATATTTAGAGATTTAGGGGAACTAGATACAGCCACAAATGCAAGAAAGCTTGAAAATGACTTTTCATATATCATCGCCTTTAGAGGCACAGAATCTACAAAGGAAATAGTGTGAGAATGATTAATGCTATTTTAGCAATCTTTGGAATCTTGGTAGTAATATTTATGTTGAGTGGTTGCTCGTTTAAATATTTTGATCCGCAGTGGTATAAGTTTCTGGATTTAGTGGAGAAAGAAAGTGGGTTTTATATTTATGATAAAGATTTATTTCAAGAATATAATAAAAAAGGAGTCAAAAATATTTTATCAAATGGTTATGATGTAAAATATAACACCGATGAAACCATTAGGCAATTAGATAGTAGGCTTACTGAATATAAGAGATTTGAGGTTTATTATATAGATTCTAACGGAAAAGAACATATCATATCGTATATTAAAGGATTTACTTATACGCATTATGGTTTATGGTTAAAAGGCGATGAGGGCAGAGGATTTTATTGGGAAACAAAAGAGACGATAGACAGAGAAGCAACATCAAAAAATAAATTTTATATGGAGGAGAAAAATAATGACAAATAAAATAATGATTAATAGATTCAAAGATATGGCGGATTGTGCCGATGCGAGTTATGCTTTATTAGATGAAGTATATAAGATAGATGAATGGAATAAAATATTTGGCGACAATCTAACAAAAGGTCATATAGTATGTGATGATATAGAAATTATAAATTCAAAAAAAGAGCTTCTCACAATTATCAAAAAAGATTCCAACACCACCTACGCCCGAGCTATCGAAGCACGATTTTGCAATGAAATGATAATCAAAGATGATGATGGTAAAGACAAACAAATAAAATCTATCAAAGATATATCACTTCAGGCCACCCTCTCCCACCGCACTAAAAACTTTGTCAATCGTTATGAATTAATTCATCATATCCCAAATACACTTAGTGGATTCTCTGCTACAATATTTAGAGATTTAGGGGAACTAGATACAGCCACAAATGCAAGAAAGCTTGAAAATGACTTTTCATATATCATCGCCTTTAGAGGCACAGAGGCAGATAGCAAAGGTGTTTTGACTGACGTCTTAGGTGCTGATGTATTGCTTGCTACTACTGGTGTAGCTATCACCCAAGCAAAAGCACTAGAGCTACTCTCTAAAAGCATATTTAGAACTATCATAGCTCATCACAAACTATCTATTGAAAATGCAAATAGTTATGTTTATAATCACAATCTAGAATCTTTGCAAGATAACTATCAATCCTATCAAAGCATTAACAAATATTTCTCATCAAATAACATTAGAGTTACGACCACAGGACATTCATTAGGAGGGCACTTGGCACAAGTGTTTGTTATGGGCTATCCTGTTGTAGTAAAAGAGCTTTATACCTATAATGCTCCCGGACTTGGAGGCATTATCACTTCTGCTATGGTTATATTCTTACGAGTGCTTAGGGTGATATGGAAACTTCTTGTAAAGCTAGTAAGGAGTGTCGCCAAACTCTTTAACCCCAATGGCTTTACACGAAAAGTGCTTGATAAGTCTTTGCAAGCTTCGGGCTATGAGGGTGGTACCGATAATGCAATAAGACTTATGGAAACTCATAAAGATACAGAGATATTTGAGACATTGGGAGATAGTGCAAAAAAGGCGCAAAAAGGGAATAATCTTGGAGTAGCCATACATCATTTAGATTCTATTAGGGCAGCTATGAAAAACGATGATAGCCTAAGTTATGCTTGGCAGCAATTTTATGAGCCTACTACTTCTGTTATATCGGATTTAGGCATAAAGCTAGGATTAACACTAGGTGATAGGCTAGATTATAAAAATACAGAGGCGTTGCATTTAATCAATGTAGGAAAGCATTCACATTATCTCAAAGAATTTGTTGAATCTCTTTATCTTTATGCTTATATTCTCTCTTATGAGCCTAATGAAAATAGATGTAAGGATTTTAACATTGCCCAAACACTAGATTCTTTGAATGACTTTATCCAATGCCTCCTTTTTCAAAGCAAATTTTACAAACTCCATTTTAGTAAGCTTGAAAAAACTGCTTGGGGAAATGATAAAAAGAAAAAGTTTAATGCAGAGATAGGTCCTTTGGATTGTGTGCTGTATCCAATATGCTTACATACAAATGCCTTTGTCTCACATTTAGATACTCAATCATTTAAGAAAGACAATTTCATTGATTGCCTACTTGCATATCAAATCCAAGATACTTACCTACAAATCTTAGATACAAATGATATAGATACATTCACACTAGAATCTAGTATTGCCAAAATCTATGCGCTCTATCAGTGTCAGTTTTTTATTATGGTGCATAAAAATGGCGATGAATGTATAAAAGAGAAAGATATTTTAATAAAGACTCTAGGCTATAAGTCAAGCTTTGTTACTATGTTTTGTCTATCAAATGAGCATCTTACCCAAGATTATATAGATACGAGAAAAGAACTTTATAAGATTGCTCATAATCTAAGATATTATTATTGGCATTATCCATATGAGCTAGATAGCAATGGTAATATGATAGAAAATGACAAATTAGAGTATCTTATTTTTAGTAGGGCAGATTTACTACGCAACCTAGATGAAGCTATCATCGTGAAAAAACCAAAATATAATAGAAATGACACACAAGATATAATGAAAAATGTCAAAATAGAACTTGATGAAGTTTATGTAAAATCTAACAAAATAACCATTTTCGCCAAAGACAACAGCATTATAGATTCTAAAAGCTTGGAAAAAGATTTAGGTTTAGACTTTACTTTGCCCTGCGATGTGTATTTTTACTCTTTACTGCTTAGAGGTGGTAAAGAGGATATAGACAATCCTAGATTTTTCTATGGAGAAAAGGGAGAGGTATATATGAGTGATGAGAGTGATAATATAGAAATCTTTTATAATAATGCAAGAGTATCTATGACAAACTACTATTATCACGCATATAGCTAATGTATAAAAGAATCAAGGGAATACACAATGAATCTAAGAGAATGCAAGATAAGATTCTAATCATACATAAATACATAAAGGATTACTATGCCAACACATACAGATATACAAGAGATACAACCAATAGATACTCGTTTCGCTATCAATCTCTCTACCAAAACTCCCCCTACAAAACACACAGAGCAACAACACAGACAAGCCTTGCAACAAAAAGACCAAGATTCTAAAACCCAAGATTCTATTCAATCTACCGCTATGCTCCACCCAATACTAGAGGATACTGAAATCAAATGTCCTCATAATGGAGTAGTAAAACTAAAGAGTAATAAAGGTAAACCTTTTAAGTCTAAAGGCATACCTATGATTCTAGAATCTGATTTAATCAACTCTCACATTATAGGCTGCACTAATAATATCGCAGGTGTTCCTACTCCATGCACTCTTATTTCTGTAATACTCCCTAGTGCAAGAGGATTAAAAAAGTTTAATGATGATTATCCCATAATGCAAGATTTAGTCTCTAGTGGTGTAATAAGTGATAAAGGATTTCCTCTTATTTGCACACCTAAAGAAAATACTTTTAGGATAAACTCACCAAATCCTAGTAATGCTAATACACAAAGCAAAGAAGCATTACTTGCAACAATAAAACTTACTAAACCACTACTAAGATTGTATTATAAAATAAATACAAAGCAAAAAGACAATCTTCCCATATATAGAATAAAGTGTAATGGTGGGATTAGCAAGTATATTGTAGAATCTTATACAATCAAGATTAAAGAGATGGCGTGAATGACTAAAGAATCTATTATCTTAAAACTTAAGCAAACTTTTACAATCAAGAGAATCTTAATATCTCTAAATCTTTATTTTTTATATTATTTTTTATAGGTGGGTGTTCGACAATATTTATTGACCCTAGAAGCTATATTGCTTGGTTTTATTTATGCAAAAACGACAAACAAATACTTTATGATAAAAATTTATATGATAAATTAGAAATACAAGATTCTTACAAGGGAGTAGAACCTATACGGGAAATAACTGATTTGCAATCTCTTTTCGCCACAAAAATAAAAACAAAGGCTATTTCACAAAAAAAGATTTTAGGAGTTCGCAGGACTGAATACGAATGGTATATAGATAACACATTAGTTAGTAAAGGAATAGGTTATGACATGACTTTTTATCGTGTTAAGTTTCAAGGTGATGAAGCATCTGGTTGGAATTGGAATATACAAAAATCAAATGCGTGGTGCAAAACAAAAAGATATTTTATCGATATTAGCAAGGAAAATTAATGACAAGCAAAAAAAGAATCAACAAAATCAAGGATATGGCAGAGGTAGCTGATGCAGGTTATGCGATGTTGTATTATGTGTTTGAGGATGTACAATGAATGTCATTAAAAAATATCTCACACTGAAGAAAGTTCTTGTATTTTTTGCTGTGGCATTTTTAGTGTTGTTTTGTGCTGCTAACTTTTCGACAGCTTTTATGGATTGGCAGTATTATAAGGCAAAATATATAAATAATAAGTGTAGTGGAATTTATATTTATGATAAGGATTTATATGAAGAAGCCAAAGAATATGGCGATAAAATAGCAATTTTATCTAATGGCTTTCCCATTAAGAGAGAAACTCTTGAAGTAAATACGCAATATGGTAGGATTTGGATTCTAGGAAAGAATATTTTTTATATAGATGATAGCGGAAATAAACACACTATTTATCAAATAAGAGAATATATACAGAGGTATTTTAGAATTTATCTTAGTGGTGATGAGGCAGCAGGGTTGAGGCTTAATGCTCGGGATTTTCATTGGTTTCAAAGTAAAAACCATACTTTTTATATAGAAGAGTATAATAACACTCTTAAAGGAATTTGTGAATGAGTAACTCAAATAAAGAAATGATAAATAAATTCAAAGATTACGCAGATTGCGCAGATGCGAGTTATGCAAAGTTACATTATGTGTATGAGAATATAGATTCTATATTTGAATCTAGGAAGTGCGTATGAGAATGATATATGCAATCTTTGGAATCTTGGTAGTAATACCTATAGTAATACTTGTATTTAGCGGGGGTAATACACAATTTCTTGACCCACAATACTACAAGCTTAGAAAACTTGAAAACGATACAAGTGGATTATATGTGCTTGATGAAGAGTTGGATAGAGAGGCAAGGAGAATAGGAGTGGGCAAAATCCTACAAAATGGATATAAAGTAATTTATGAATATGAGGCTGATATAGATAAAATTGATAGCAGAATAAAAAGTGGGAAGCATTTAATATATTCTTATATTGATGGGAACGGACAAAAAAATACTATAAGTTATTATTTATGTTATAAGTATTATACCTATGGCTTATGGCTGATTGGTGATGAAGGCGCTGGATTTAGATTTAAAGGTGGCGATGAATCTGTATGGCTTTGTAATAGGGATAATGTATTTTACTACGATAAAGAAACAGATACTTTCATAAAAAAGGATAAAAATGACAAATAAAGAAATGATTACAAGATTCAAAGATATGGCGGATATAGCAGACGCTTCATATGCAATGCTTCATTATGTTTTTGAAAACATAGATTCTGTATTCAAATCTAAAAAATGGGAAGAAGCTGATAATATAACCAATAGGGATAAAACAATAGAAAACGATAAATATTTAAATGGTAATATTATACTACCAAATTCTAATACCGCCTATGCTCGTGCCATAGAATCTCGCTTTCAAAAAGATATAGTTATAGAAAAGGGAACATTTGTTGATGATAAATTAGGAGATAGTCCTAAAATGGCAGGATAATCAATGGATAAAAAAAAAGAGAATTAATAAACAGATTCAAAGATATGGCGGAATTTACCGATGCTTTATAAGAATATATTTACAATAATGAAGAGAATATTAATATCAATTAGCATAATAGTTGCAGGATTATTTTGCATTGCAGATTTTTCTACAGCATTGATGGATTGGCAGTTTTACAAGGCAGAATCTATGAGCGATAAGTGCAGTGGAAACTATATATTTGATGATAAATTATATGAAGAAGTAAAGGGTGAAGAGAGATACAAAAAAGATAAAGTATTGTCAAATGGTTTTTTGAGCCAAATAGAAAGCTTAAAAATACCAACAAAGTATAGTAGAATAGCTATTATTGGTGAAAATATTTTTTACATAGATAACAACAACATAAAACATACAATCTATCAAATAAGAGAATATAGACAAATATATTTTAAAATTGCATTAAAAGGTGATGAAGGTGGAGGTTTTGGAATTGATATATGGAGAATATATTATCTCCCAAATGCTAACAATAATTTCAATATAAAAGATTATAATAATTTATATAAAGGAATGTGTGAATGACAAATAGAGAAATGATTAATAAATTCAAAGACTATGTAGAGGTAGCTGATGCAAGCTATGCGATGCTAGACTTTGTGTATGAAAGTAGGAAATGATAATGCTAAAAGTTAAGCAAATATTTACACTAAAGAGAATCCTTATCTCCCTAATATCTTTGTGTGTGATGTTATTCTTTGTGGGCGGATGTTCATTTAGACTTATGGATTGGCAGTGGTATCAAGTTAAGAATTTGTGTAAAAATGAGAGTGGGATTTATATAGTCAATAAGGAATTATATGAAGATATGATTACACATAATCTACAAGATAACAAATACACACGCAAGATGGAGGAATTTAGTAAAACGGTGTATGAGCGTTATCAATCAATAAATAGTCGTATTTATAAACTTGATGACAGAAAATATTATTATTACGATATGACCAAAAATAAGAGTTATGTAGTTTCTTTTGAAAGAAACTTTGCATATAAGAATTATGGTATATTTTTGACAGGAGATGAAGGCAGAGGTTTTGAAATGAAAAGCTCTGAGATATTGGAATGCTTTAATAGAAACAATACATTCTTGGTGAAGGAGTAAAAATGGCAACAAATAGAGAACTAATAAAGAAATTTAGAGATATGGCTGATTGTGCTGATGCTTCATACGCGATGCTAGATTATGTGTTTGAGAATATAGATTCTATTTTTCCTTCTAAAGAATGGAAAGATTCTGATAAAGTTAGATTAGGTAACACAAGAAAAATAAAAATTGAGGGGCAAGAAAAAGAAATAAACACCACCTATGCTCGTGCCATAGAATCTCGCTTTCAAAAAGATATAGTTATAGAAAAGGGAACATTTGTTGATGATAAATTAGGGGATAGTCCTAAAATGGTATCAGTCGCAAGAGAACTTTCTCAAAGAACCAAAAACTTCGTCAATCGCTACGAACTCATAGAACACCAGCCCAATGCAGATTATGGATTTTCTGCCACTTTATTTAAAGACACAAAAGCTACTTCTAAAGATTCAGAATATATCTTAGCCATTCGTGGCACAGAGATAACCTTGAGGATTTATCCATTGATATAACCCTTGCTAGAAATGGTATCCCTATGCAGTGCTATGAGTTAGCAAGATTCTATGAGGAGCAAATTAAAAAGCATTTAGATTATAAACAAAAACTAATTATTGTAGGACATTCGCTAGGTGGGTATTTAGCTCAAAGCTTTTGCTTTATGTATCCTGATAGAGTAGCAGAACTCTACACATTTAACTCTCCCGGATTACTTGGAGCTTGGAATAAGGACTTTATCGATGATCTTTTGAGTGGTTTTGAGATTGCTACCTATGTTGTTGGTGGTGCAGGTATCGCAAGAAAAATAGGCTTTAAGCTTTTAACAAAATCGCCTACTACTTTAAAGGTTATGGCGGTTTTAGGGCTGCTATCTTTAACGATTAATATCAAGTATGCGACTTGGATACCAAAGGAACTACAAAAATATAGTGGCATTATTAAATACCTCATTAAAAATATAAAAGATTCAGAATCTAGAGAGGGCAAGTATATGCCCTATCCACTAGACAAAAACAACCACTATCACATAGAAGCCACAAATCTACTTGACTTTGAAAAACATATGAGTGATACAACCTTTTATGTGAATCTTATCCAGCATTTAGGCACAGATATAGCAGGGAATTATTATCCTATCTATCTTGGGAATGAGTTATCAAACTCACATTTCTTAGCCCCAATGCTAAATATCCTCTACTTCTACTCCTATCTTTTAGAATTAGATTCTAATTACGATAAAGTCAAAGATAAAAGCCTTAGTGAGTGTATAGAGTATTGCAATAAATTTATGAATGATATAAAGATTCATTTAGAAACTTTTGTAATAACAACAAACAAGAATAACAAAAGAAGTTTCGAGATAAAAAATGGACCATTTACACTATTTAGGGATTCTCCTAAAGAAATGGATTTTTTAGAAATATTTTTAAGCAGGGTTGCAGTGATTATTGGTAAAAGCAATCAGGAACTATCAATGCAAGGTAAATCGTATTATACAAGCTCTATGCAACCCACTATTCCCAAAGAATCTATAATAGACTTTGTCACTACACTTTCAAACGATGGATACTATATGAGTATCTTAGATAAAGAATACTTTGCTGAGATAAGAAAAAAATGTGATGATATCAATAATATAAATAATGTAGGATATAAAGCTTGTCTTGCAGAATATAGAAACTTTATCATCATAAATAAAAACAATCAAATAATAGAAAACAAAGACAATCTAGGTTCAATCTATGGATATAATTCAAGTGTATATAGAGCAGTGCATAATAAGTGGTGCGAAACCTCACTAGGAAGTCATTGCAAAATCATACAAGGCTTGTATTATGGTGGTAAAGCAACAATGATAGCAGTTAAGGGAGCATAAGGAAACAAGAATGTTAGAGAATAGTTTTTATATTTCAATACATAAAGAAAAACAAATAGTTCATATCAACCGCATAAACAATAATACAACCCTAGATTGCAAAACAATCCATAACATCATCTTTGAAAACCTACAAGAAAATGAAGCATACAGGGATATAAGCTTACAAGATGTATATAGCTATGAAGTATATGTGTTTTTAGAATCTATCCTTCTTGCAGGTGGTGATGAATCTAAGAGTTTAGGTTATGAATGCTTTTTTGGCACATTAGATTCTAAAGATAATAATCTAGGCTTAGATACTCTTAAGCCTATCTATCATTTACAAGCTAGCGATGAGATTATAGAATCTACAAGCAACAATAGAGATTCTAGCAATGCAGATTCTAACAATTCCCTAAGCACCTTAGATATTTTTTTAAATGGCTCTAGGCTTACTCTCCTAAACTACTCCCTTTTAGATTCTAGTCTTAACATCAAATTAGAATGCAATTCCTCCGAATCTAAGGCAATACAAGAGAGAGAAAAAGCACAGAGGGATAAAGATTCTTCACCTGTGGCTAGTAATGACAAAAGTCAATCCACCTCTATGCTCCACCCAATACTAGAGGATACTGAAATCAAATGTCCTCATAATGGAGTAGTAAAACTAAAGAGTAATATATGCTATACTATCAATCTAGCAAGTTAAAAGGAATGCAATGTCGTTATATAAAAAATGTGAAGTATGTGGGAATAATATTAATAAATTACAGAGTATTTGGAATTTGTATCTTATCGGCTATGGTCGTGTTATATCGTGTAAGAATTGCAACGCTAAATACAAAGCCAATGAGATTGTTTCTTTTCTTTATATGGTTTCTACGGATTTTATCCCTATACTTTTATTTTTTTTAATAATGCTAAATTTTTTTGAAAAACTTGGCTTTAGTAGCAATGTCGCACTGCTTTTTTCAATTATTATATATACTATTTTTAAATTGTGTGTTTTAGCTATTATGCCATTACATAGGATTAAGGAGTAAATTATGTCGGAAAAGAGTTCTATTGTAAAACATATTGATGATTTAGCCGATGGCGTTTGGGATTCTGTGGTGGTTACTGCGTATGGTTTTTCTGAATTTCTATACAAAGTTTCTGGTCTAAAAGATTTTATTTTTGATAGTGGTAATAAAGAGCAACAAGAGGCTATTGAGGAATTTAAGGTATTTGTCGATTCGCTAAAGCTTATAAAAGATAATTCTACCATTAGAGATATGGTTATCGACCAAATAATCCAAGACGCAAAGGATCGACCATTGTATTATGCTGGTTCTTTGATTGGACCTTCGGCAATCGCCTCTCTTATTAAGAATGCTGGAGCTAGAGTCGCATATTCTAGTGGAGTGTTCGTTCAAAAGGGCTTTAATGCTTCAAACAAATATATTTACCCTAATTACAAAACCCTCCAAAACAATATCTGCTCACTATATAGCAATGATAAAAACTACACCAATCTTTTTAATCAAGATATGATAATGTGTAGTTTTTCACAAAATGAAAATCCAGAATCTAAAACACAATCTCTACAACAAGAAATGCAAAGGCTCTACCATAATATTCAAAAAACTAATACAGAATTTAATGCGTATAAGCCTATTCCTATTATTTCATTTACAAATCCAAAGGTAGCCTATATCCAAAAGCTTAATCCTAAAGATATACACTCCCTCACACCAAACTCTCCCTTACACCTCCTTAAAGCCCTCTTTTTCTGTGAGAATTATATACTTTTAGATTCTAATAAAGAGCCATTATTAAGAGAATCTAATTGGCGAGAGTTTTATAACTACAAATCTGACTTTTATACTATCTTTATTGCTGATAAACAAGCCCTAACCCAAGACTACATCAATGAGAGAATATCCCTCTATAACGCCATAATGCAAATAAGAAAGCAAATACAAGATAAAGAAATACAAGAGTTACAAAAACAGCAACAAGAGCTAGAGCAACAACTACAAGGATTAGATTCTAAAGAGAGAGAATCTAAACTCCAAGAATACCAAAGAGAGCAGGAAAGAAAACAAAGAGACAAAGAAAGACAAGCACAACGACAAGTAAGATTCTCTAAAGGTAATACTACAAGCACCACACAGAATCTAAACACAAACAACAATGCCTATATCACAAAAGACTCCTATCTCATCTTAGAATCTAATGATAGAGATACAAAAATTATATTCTTAGATTCTCTTAAAGACTCTCATATTCGCACTTTTAGTAATCCCCAAGCCAATGCTAATACTTCTACTAACTCCCTAGATTCTAACAACAGCTATCTTGCTAATACCTCTCTTAGCTTTGCTAATCTTATATTCCAGCATAATAACAAAGTAAGCATCTTTGCTAGAGATAATAGCATTATAGATTCTAAACAAATAGAACAAGACTTTAGTATAGATGTGAGTAATATGCCTTGTGATGTATATTTTTATGCTTTATTGCTTAGAGGTGGTAAAGAGGATATAGACAATCCTAGATTTTTCTATGGAGAAAAGGGAGAGGTATATATGAGTGATGAGAGTGATAATATAGAAATCTTTTATAATAATGCAAGAGTATCTATGACAAACTACTATTATCACGCATATAGCTAATGTATAAAAGAATCAAGGGAATACACAATGAATCTAAGAGAATGCAAGATAAGATTCTAATCATACATAAATACATAAAGGATTACTATGCCAACACATACAGATATACAAGAGATACAACCAATAGACACTCGTTTCGCTATCAATCTCTCTACCAAAACTCCCCCTACAAAACACACAGAGCAACAACACAGACAAGCCTTGCAACAAAAAGACCAAGATTCTAAAACCCAAGATTCTATTCAATCTACCGCTATGCTCCACCCAATACTAGAGGATAATGAAATCAAATGTCCTCATAATGGAGTAGTAAAACTAAAAGCTAACAAAGGCAAACCCTTCACTTCTAAAGGTATTCCTTTAGTCTTAGAATCGGATTTGCTAAATGCTCAAATATTAGGTTATACTAATCCCATGCAATACAATAATACATCACTTAGGAATAACACATGCAAATCATACATCTCTTAATCCTTAGTCTTGTTTTGGTGCTTTGTGGTGGGTGTTATAATGGCGAACTGATACAAAAAGACTATAAAAAATATGATAAACTGCGAATGCAAATAGATGACGATACAAAAATCTATGATACTTCTGTGCCAAAACACTATTTTTATACATATTTTTTCGAAAAGGCTCTCAATACGACTGAAATAATAGAATATATTTTTAGCAAAGATACGCAACAATCAAATGTGTATCATAAAACTATTCTTGGTGATGAATTGATAAGATTTACTAAAGATTCTCACTATCAAGCATTTTTGAAACAAATAGTTATAGAATACACAGAAAAGAGGGTCGATAAAAAAACGATGATTACAAAACAAACTTTTACATTCAAGAATAAAAATACACAAAAGATTTTAGCTCAAGTGCATGATTACAGAAATTATGAGCAAAGATATAAAATTTATAAAGCAGGCTGGAGTGTTTTTCAGCGTTGGAGGACAATTGATGAGATGTGCGAAGATGGTAGTGCAATAGATGTAGTAGGCGAGGCATGCTCATGCAAAACAGGAGATTATCTTAAGGAAAGATTACGTCCAGAAACACGCCAACTCGTAGAAAAAAGTTGTGAAAATATGAGTATAAATGAAAGGCTTGAAAATTTTTGGTGTCTATGTTTAAAATCCTATAAAGACAATAGCCTTACGCCTGTATTGGGTGTGCCAATAGAGTGGTTAGAGAATATAGAGAATGGTAATTTCGTATGGTAAGGAGCATAAATGCCACATAATCAAATACCAAACAATCAAGATATAATGTTAGATTCAAATGCAAATCTCTTGCTATATGAAGCACATATAAGGCTTATGTATAGATATGCTATTTTGGCTTTGGCGGGGAATGTAAAACTCACATATTTTATGGAAGCAAGAAAAAGAAATGACTATACAGATGTCAAGAAAGATTTAGATATTCAAGGAAATAAAATACAATGCAAAATAGAAAAAATAGCAACTTGTCTATCATTACTAGATGAGTATAATAAAAGCATATTGCGAGGTTTGAGTGATTCTCAAAAAATGTTATTTTTAGCACTTGTTCGTTCAAACAAGGATATAGGCGATAAAATACCTGTTGGTGGTCTTAAGATATTTTACAAAATTCCTAAAACACAAGAAATTTATGTGGATAAAATAGCAATGACTATCGCCCTAAACTTTGCTAAAAATTATGAAGTGATAGACCACATCAATGAAAATGATAGAGAATCTAAAATGGGCTTTAGGGCTACGCTTTTTAGAGATATAAGAAATAATGAATATGTTTTGGGTATAGCAGGGACTGATGCCCCAAGCCCCAATCCTCTTACAGTTGATTGGAAAGATATAGGGACTGATGCTTCCTTGACATTGAGAAAACTCCCTAAAAAGCAGTATGATTCTATGATAAATTTTTACTTTAGGCTAAAGCAAAGCGGAAAGATAGCACATAACACACCAATAGTGGTAGTAGGACACTCACTAGGAGGGTATCTTGCACAGCTTTTTGCTCTCACATATCCGCATATCACACATGGGCTTTATACCTATCAGGCACCGGGCGCAAAGAGACTATGGAGAGGAATATTTAGCTTTTTGCAAAGCCTTAATATAAAAGCTAGAGATACACAAACAGATATGCGAGAGCATAGAAAACAAGCCTATAAGAATCTCTCAAGGGCTAATAGGCAAGAGGCAATGAATATCCTAAAAGACAAAACCTTTCATATCCATACCGATAAAGATTCTAATCTCAACAATAACCAATGGATATTATTAAATTTTGTCCAAGAGCTAGGCACAAAAACACCGGGCTATTTGTATTATATCAATGACAAAAACAATGACTTTCATCACCCAGCCCATTGTGTGCGTGCATTAGAAAGGCTAAATAGATTGCTAGATGTAATCCACCATAGCACAAAGACTCAAATGAACTTGCAAGATTTAAATCTTTTTCTACGCAATCTGTATCATTATTCTTTGTTGCATAAAAGGGGTGAGACTCTAAGCGAGGCGATAGATTGTGTATTAGATGATGTAGCGTATTATCAAAATCTCATAGAAATGAAAAGCATTGATTTTTTGCAAGATAGGGGCTTAGAGCCTTTTGCAGAAAATCAACAAATATACATTATGCCACTTAGAGCCAATGATTTCACAAATATCCCCTTAGATTCTCTCAATAAGCTTGATTTAGGCTACTTGCGTTCATTGGTAAAATCACAGGCTTATAGACTTATCGCACACGATACTATTAGCCTATTAAACTTCAAAAACATTTCTTATTTTTTAGGCTACAATGCAAGCACATACAAAATTTATCAAAATGGGCTAGATGATTTTAGTCTAAACGCCTATATTGATAGATTTCATCTCTGTATAGAGCAAGGTGAAACTCATAGGGTAGTATTTAAAGAAGAGCTACTCTCATAAGTCAAAGGAATCGCAATGAAACAAAATGTAAGCATACAATATTCTAGTAATGATTTTTTAATCTTAGAAGATAGAGCGATTTATTTTGCAAAAAATAATGATTGTATTGATTGTATGGAGATAGCAAAGATTGCTGATATAGAGAATATTTATATCTCTTGGTTTGGTATTTTACTCACAGGCTCATCTGAAGCTCCCAACAATCCTTTATTCTTTGGTGAGCTAGACAAAGAGGGCGTGTTTATAGAATCTAAGCCTGTGTATCACTTAATCGGTGAGATAGATTCTAGCTCTATAGAATCTACAAGCAACAATAGAGATTCTAACAATTCCCTAAGCACCCTCCACATATTCCTCAATGGCAATACCTTAACTCTCCTTAACTACTCCCTCTTAGACTCTAGCCTCAATATTAAACTCAAATGTAATTCCTCTGAATCTAAAGCAATACAAGAGAGAGAAAAAGCACAAAGAGAGCAAAAAGACCAAGATTCTAAAACCCAAGATTCTATTCAATCTACTTCTATGCTCCACCCAATACTAGAAGATGATGAAATAAAATGTCCTCATAATGGAGTAGTAAAGCTAAAGAGTAATAAGGGTAAGACCTTTACTTCTAAAGGCATTCCTATGGTATTAGAATCTGATTTATTAAATGCTCCAATCATAGGTTGCACTAATCCCATACTAAGTGGAGGACCTTGCACCTCTGTAGCTGTAATCTTACCTAGCTCTCGTGGATTAAAGAAGTTTAATGATGACTATCCTATCATGCAAGATTTAGTATCTAGTGGTTGTCTCACTGACAAAGGCTTCCCTCTAACTTGCACTCCTAAAGAAAATACCTTTAAAATAAACTCCCCTAAGCCAATAGATTCTAACACGCAAAATAAACAAAAGCTAGAGCCACAAATAAAGCTCTATAAACCAGCTCTAAGACTGCATTATAAAATCCACTCTTATCAAAAAGACAATCTCCCCATATATAGAATAAAGTGTAATGACACACTCATAGAATCTCACAATGACACTCCACTAGATTCTATCACTATTGATATAGCTAAAGATACTAAAGATTTACATGATATACATAACTTAGATAAAGCATTGCAAGATATACTCTCTATATTGCATTCCAATCTTAAACAATCTTTTATGAAAGAATATATGTATAAATATGTATCTTTACAGCTGGATTCTAATATGCTTTTACTTATACTCCTTATCCCACAAAAGATTCCAAAAATCTATAAAGAAGCCTATAAAGAATACCAAGATAAAGAGTATGGTGTTGGTAGATATACATATGTATATGAGTATTGCTATCATAAAGATTTGGACATAAAAGACTATGCAAAAATAGGATTAGATTCTAATCCTAGTAATGCTACTATCCTCACACTCCACACACCTTATAAGACACAAAAGCTAGAGATTGCATTAGCCAATGGATTAGATTCTCTCATAGAATCTAAGGATAGAGAACAAAACTTAGATTCTCTACTCACACTTAAGCTTATCAATGGAGGATATAAAGAGAAGTATTGGAGCTTTGGGGAGGGAGTGGAGGAAAAGGAAATAGAGGAAAAAATAGATATATCACAAGGCATTCTTATAGCGAGTAATGATGATAAGATAGCTTTTGAACTCTTGGCTACAAACCCCAAACATCAGTTTAATTGTCCTGATGTAGAAAGTGGCAGTTTTATTCAAAATCTAAGAGGTTTTAGTGGAATGTTAGATTTCTTAGAAAATGCTATATATAGCGCAAAGGCTACACTCGATTATGACAACCTCAAAGAGTATGAATCTTACAATACTGCCGAATATAAGAGTAACAATATCTATGCTAAAAATAAATGCTTAAGTGAGAGAATAAAGGCTATTTATGCAAAAGATTGGCTTTCTACTCTATCCAAAGATATACAAGAAGCTTATAATAGTGATATACATATCTTTATGGGACAATGGAAAGAAACATTACAAGAAAATCACCAAAATATCCAAAGCTTTGTTGCAAGTTTTTGCAAAAAAATGGGGTGTATAGGTCTTAAAATAAAGAGCATTAACTCAAGAGATAATGAAATGAATATATCAATTTCAGATGCTACGATAGAAATAAGAAGCTATAGTGCAGTGTCCTTGCATAATCAAAGAGTGCAAGATAGGCTATTATTTCTACTTAGACAATGGTATATAATCTTTCATTCTCAACATAATTCTTTTGATGTATTATTGCGAAAATATATGCGTTATATTGAAATAAACATTAGGTATTTTTATGTATATGATGAGTCTGATCAATATTTTTATACACAAATTTGCGTAAATGACCTACAAAGATTGAGGGAAGTCGTATAATGCGGTATTTTTTGATGATTTTTTGCATATTTTTTACAAGTCAAGCATTTGATTTTTCACAGCATAGATGTTTTGTAAATAGTTGTGCTCCAAATGATAAAGCTTGTCATCAAAAACGCAAACAAATACTGCAACGAGAGGACATACGAAATTTTAATGAAATCACGTATTGTTTCAGACTCAATCTTGTGGTGTCGGGGAGTATTTCAAATCTTGATATAGATACAGAGAATACATGCTCATGTAAGGCAAATAACCAAGTAACATACTGCCTCCCATACATAGAATCTCCACAAGATTCTAGCTATCCTTGTAGTCCAAAAATGCTTGAAATATATGAGCAGCAAAGGCAAGAAAAAGAAGCTATGTGTGAGCAGTTTAAAAAAGATTGGATTGCAAAGAAGTATCCTTGTGCCTTTGATAGCGACAAAGAGGCTGTGAGTAATTGCCAGCAGGAGCTTTATAAAAAGTATTGTCAATGATAGAATCTAAAGATAGACAAGCCAGAGAATCTAAAAACTCTCAAAACAACACAAAACAAATCATAGATTCTAAGCCCACCAGCAGTGTTAGGGAATCTAGAGAATCTAAGCCAATAGATTCAGATAGTGTATGTGCGCGAAGCGGAGGCAATGGGGGCTTAGCTCCCATTGACGATACCAATTTGCCACAGGCAAATTGCAATGAGATAATAGATTCTCTACTCACACTTAAACTTATCAATGGGGGATATAAAGATAAATTGTGGAGTTATGGGGAGGAGGTGGAAGAAGAGATAGAAGAGAAAATAGATATATCACAAGGCATTCTTATAGCGAGTAATGATGATGCAATAGCATATCAGGCATTAGAGGAAATGAATAAAAAAGAAAAATGGAAACAACTTAAAACATCATATCTTGCTATACATAATATTGCTCAGACAGATATAAAGATGTCAAGACAAAGAATAGGCGAAAAGAGATTATGGGATTGGATACATAGTGAAGACAATTATCTTGAGTATGGTGAGAATGAATTTATCAAAGCTGAAATACGTTATTATAAGATAGGTGGTCCCATATATGATGTATTTCTGAATACACCACATCAATATATTAATACTTGTGCTGCTAGAATCAGTAAAGCTCTTACGGATTTTGGAATAGTTATTAAAAAGCTACAAGGCATGAAAAATAATGCTTATGTGGCAAATGCTGGGACAAATACCAAGCCCTATAAAATTCTTGTAAGAGTTGAAGATATGATAGACTTTTTAAAACTTAATGATAGTTTGGGAGAGCCTATCGTTTTTAGACCAAAAGTAAATCAAACAAGTGATGCTTTTTGTAAGGAGGTTTTATCTAGCCTAAATGCTAACGGAATTATTGCCATGATAATTACTTTTAGAGATGCTGGTGGACATGTAACACTTTGGGATAATGATAAAGGAGAATTTTTAGACAATGTAGATAATTCAGATGGAGTAAACTATATGAACGGTAGATACAACATTAGAGAAGTATATTTTTGGGAGATTGCAAGATGAAATATATAGTTATATGTTTTTTGGGCATATCATTTGGTTTGGCTTTTTGCCTTGATGAAACAAAGGCGTATGCGGGAAAACAAATGTCAGCAGAAAATGAGTTTAGTAAAGAACCTACTACATATTATGTAAGATGGGCATTGATGTATTGCTTAGGTTATGTTTCTAATGAAAATAAAATGTATCAAATGCCCAAATGCAAAGCAAGAAAAGAAACAAAAAACCCACACCATATAGACAATATGGTGCAACTTTTTGGTAATCAAGCTTTTAAAGAAATAAAAGCCTATATTGACAAAAATCTAGAATATGAAACTTTTGATAAGGGGAGAGTTAATACGTGCTTTGAAAAAATCTATTACAACAACGAGATTCAAGAAAAATTTAAAGCAATAGTAGAGAAACACCGAAATGAAAAGAAATAATGGTTTTTATGAGTTACCAATTTCATATGACACTTATAGAATCTCATAATGATACTCCACTAGATTCACTAAGCATTGATATAGCAAAAGATACCAAAGAGCTAAGTGATACAAATAATCTTAGCTCTAACTTACAAGATGTGCTCTCTAGCATATATGCTAGCCTAAAGCAAACCTACACCAAAGGCTATAAATACCACTATCTATCCTTACAGTTAGATTCTAATGTCCTTATTCTCATACTTCTTATCCCACAAAAGATTCCAAAAATCTATAAAGAAGCCTATAAAGAATACCAAGATAAAGAGTATGGTGTTGGTAGATATACATATGTATATGAGTATTGCTATCATAAAGATTTAGACATAAAAGACTATGCAAAAATAGGATTAGATTCTAATCCTAGCAATGCTACTATCCTTACGCTACACACAGCCTATAAAGCACAAAAGCTAGAAGTAACACTTGCTAATGGATTAGATTCTATAATAGAATCTAGGGATAGACAAAGACAAGCTAAACTTGACAGAAAATCTCAAAACAGCACAAAACAACAAAGCATAGATTTCCTACTGACTATTACCCTTATAAATGGTGGTTATAAGGGTAAGTTATGGGGATTTAGGGAAAATAGCGAAGATGGTATAACTATACTTAATCCAAAAAAAGACTTTATGGGGGCAGAGACAATAAGGACAAGCATTCAAAAATCAACTCCACAAAGAAATAAACAAGTTCATCTTTTATTTTATGGTGGTGCAAGAAAAATTGGAGACAATGCGGCATTTTATTATGCTTCTATAAATGTTCTAAAAGATTATAAGCACTATTATCCTAATGATATTTTTATACATGAATTTGTGGATTCAGCAAAAACTATAGTAGATAAAATTAATGAACAAAATATAGAATCTATTGCTTCATTAGATCTATTTTTTCATGGTAGTAAATGGGGATTATATATGTATAAAGGTGCTTCAATGTATAAAGAATTGTTGAGTGAAGACATTAAAGAAAACAAATTAAATGCAAGTCTTTATGCCAGTAAAACCGCAGATTTACTGACTGCTTGGGACACTCATGAGGAAAAAAGGACAATATATGATGTAAAATTTGATCGATTTATTTCAAAAGGAGCAATCATTGAAATACATGGTTGTGAATCTGGCGGAGATCTTTATGTGATTGATAGTATTTCAAAAAATCTATCCGAAGAAATTCCACAAGGATATGTTGTGGGACACACCACAAAAACAAATCCAAATATTGATAACACGCAAGATAATGCAAAGCAAGATTATCGACATGGAGTAAGGGCTATTTGGCAAAATGGCAAGGTCATCAAAAAAACCACGCAAAAAAGGTGGATAAATTTTAACAAGGAAATGATATGAGACAATATGTATTGATTGCATTGTTGTTATTCTTTTGTGCGTGTAGTGTGGATAAGCCTATCACATTGTATGCGATAAATATGATGTATGCATGTGAGTGTCCAAGATATAGGGTGTTTAGGGTAGAAGATACAGAATCTAGACTTACAGATGGTGAAATTGATTTAGATAAAAACGCAAATCTTTCTAATGAAATATGGCATGTGATGAATTTGGAAGTTCCTCAAAATCTTATTGGTGTAGATTTGGAATTAGAGTTTGAAAGTGCCGAAAAAGAAAGGGAGTTTAGCAAAAATGAGGGTGTATCGCCTATCTGTAATATTTATTATTTTAACGGCACATTGCATCAAGGATTATTTGGCAAAGCAACTCTTTATGTTAAGGATTACACAATTATGCCAAAGAGTAAAAATTGTATCTCGCAGATAATTGAATAATGATTGTATAAAATTTACTATATATAAGGGATTTTTTATATGTAAAATGGGGGTTTGAAAAGCCATACAATCCAAAAGAAATGTATTCAAAAAATGATAATATAGCATTTAGACAAGAGTTGCAAAACTTTAAGAAAAATGGTATTGTGGTTATGCAAGTAAGTGGTTGGGGAAATGCAGGGGGACATACGACTCTATGGAATGGGAAAGGGTTTTTAGATGAGACAAATTATTTAGACTATTATAAAGAAGCTATATTTGTCCGAGAACTCTGTTTTTGGGAATTATTGTAAAGGGAGAGTTTATGTGATGAAAAAACTTTGTTTGTTTTTGTTTTTATGTATTAGTAGTGTATATGCAGATTCAAATACAGAGTGTTTGGGCGTAGATTTTCTATCAAGTCGCCCACTTAAAAAGGCTGATAGTGAATTCCATTATTTTGCAAAATCAAGAATGATAAAGACGGCAAAGGAATTTGGAGTGGGAATCTGTCTTGATTATTATGGATTGTCGCAAAAAATTGAAATAATGGAAATACAATGGTTTGATATATTTTTTCAACAAATAGAACAAGTGGGCAATACAGATAGTGGACGATGTTACACTACAAACAAGCGAAAGCAATTGCAAGAGGAAATAAAAACTTATGTGCTATCACAACCACAAGGAATCTCAAAGATACGAACCTGCCTAGAACTCTACGATTCCAAAGAATACCAAGCCGAAGTGGAACGCATTGTCAAAAAATACTGCAAGGATTGCAAGTGATTCTATGCAAAAAGTATTGTGGCAATGATGGCACAGATGGACTACGACATACTACTTTATGGAATGGAAATAATTTTGTGGATGTGCAAAATAAAACAAACTACAATTATCTGCTTGAGCTTATATGGAATGATAGCTTTGGTAATACGCATATCTATCATTCTAGCAATTTTCAATTTTGGGAATTAAAGGACTGATAATGAAAAAAATAAAAATTATTATATTATTTATGTTTGTATTGTGCGTTACTTTTAGCAGTGCTATTGAGGCTATTACTATTTTAAAAAAAGCTGATAACCTGCCTTATTCCTATGAAAAAAAGGTGAGTATGCTTAAAAAATTGGGATTTGAGTATTGTGTTGAGCAGGATAAGTTTAGCGAAAATAGTTTTTGGTTTTTTCACATTACGCATAAACTTCAACTGCGCAACAATAATCATTCGTTTTTCTACATTGAAAATAATGATGGTTTTATGCAGTTTAAAAATTTCATAAAAGCTCATACACAATCCAATTTTATGCCACGATTCTATACCTGTCTTGACCTCTACGATTCCAAAGAATACCACGATGAAATTGAACGCATTGTCAAAAAATACTGCAAGGATTGTCAATGAGTATCCCCCAATATCTCCCTAAACTCTTTAAAGAACCCTATAAAGACTATGAGCATAAAGATTATGGTATAGGACAATATAAACCACTCCTAAATTATTCTAAAGACATTAAAGAATACAGAGAATCTACTCATTCTAAAGATACTTCTTTACAATCTATAAGCATTACTCATACAAGAGTATTCCTTTCTCCTTTTAAAGCAAACAAACTTCACTTTACATTTGCATTAGGCTTAGATGATTACTTAGACAAAGACAACATTACAGAGCTCTAGAATGAGAATATAAAAAACAAAAGGAGGATAAGTGTTTAAAGAGAACAATGCCAAAAAGGAAAGACAGGCACAGCAAATAATTCCATTTGATGAAACAACTTTATCAACAGAATTAGAATGCTGCTACAATGAGTTTAAATATTATAAAGATAAAGCAAAGAATGAAATCGCAGCACTTGGGTTTGCAGTAAGTTATATTTTACAGTTCTTATGGCAGAATACCCCCAAAATTGACACAATTATAGATTTTACACAAATGATAAGACAAACAAAAATTATAAACTCGCAAGAGCAACAAAAATTGCAAGAAATACAAAGCCTATTAAGTGCTAAAGGTATAGAACCCCTAAAATTGTATTATACTCCTTATCCAAGAGATACAGAAGATTCAGAGGAAAAACTAAAAAGACAAAGAGCAGAAAAATATTCACGCCACCAAGACAATAAAAATAATATCATACGACAAAATAAACGCCCTATAAGATTCTATACGACACTTGATTGGGATAAATTTTATATGAATTTTCCTGTGATAAAAAGACTAAGTAAAGATTATTTAAACAATAAGCAAGGCATATATAGTAAAAATTTTACAGACCAAATGGAAGAAATGCTTACTCAAAATCAATATATTTTTAGCATATTGAAAAAACTCCCTCAAGGAGAACATATTTTTCACTTTGCCATAGATATAAGGGAAAATAGGAGTGATAAAAATGTGGATTCTTATATCATCATAAGAGAGGGCGATAAAGTGCCACAAGGATACAAGCTTGTATCACAATGCAAACCTTATGAGATAGATACTTTAAATTGCCAGAACCAAAGTTTTAGTGATGAAGAATTTATGAGACAAGCCATTACGAATTTGCTACTAAATATGACAGGACAATTTAGCACAGATATTTCAGTAGCATTACTTATTAGGCAAGCGGGCAAGAATGTTCCTATCGTAGGACAAGGAATATTGGCTTATGAAGCCTACAATGTGAGCAAAGAAATTAATCAGCAATCTTGGAATGACACAATGCAAGATTTATCACTTTATGCGTGCAGTGGAAAATTTAGCCTTAATTATGCTCCTACAAAGATAAGCATTAGAAAACGAATTAAAGGCAACACAAGTGCCATAGAGTATCGTATTGATGAGATGGTAGCTTATATCTATGATAGTTTTGATTTTTTAGACCAATATCACGAGTTTAATGATGATGGAGAAATTATTAAGTTAGGGCAACCTGTGGGAGCTTGGGATTTTGAGAAAAGAGCCTTTAGTATATGGGGTTCAATTAGACAAATGGCGACATATAAACCTGAGAAGTTTATATTAAGCAATATGATTAGTTTAAATATTGAAAATGTTTTATTAGGAAGAAAGCAACAATTCTATTATCTCTACAACCAAGATTATCAAGACTATCAAAATTTACACCCTATGGACTAGACTTTAGGCTATATAGCAAGGATATAATTAAAACTTTAGATTTTAAAGACTTTCCTTTTAAAACTTTATCTAGCACAATAGGACAAGATGATGATTGAAAGCATTTTGTTTAGTTTATTAGGAATTGTTCTAATTGTCGCCCCCGTAATACCAGCTTTTTTTATTGGCTTCTACACATCATTGACATTTAATGTATTGTTTCTTTATTCTCTTAATCACTTCTTATTTCCAAAAGTTATTTACTCAAATTATTTTTTAAAAGAGTATTTTTTAGGTATCTTGCTTGTAGTGATTGTGTTTGAAATGATTAGTTTTTTGATAGTGCTATCATTATATTTAAATATTATAAGGTATTTTATTGTAAAATAGCAATACTTAGGAGGATACTGTGATGAGAGGGATTGATTCATTTGCAGACAGATTAATAATGCTAACCGCACAAGATATAGATAACATCAATAAGGATTCTCATATCGCATACCTCAAAGCTCTTTATGATTGTCAAAATTTTGTTCTTGTAGATTTATCCCATACCCCAACCCTCAACAAAAAAACATTCATTCAAAACTTTGGCTACAAAGATGACTTTTACCTTTCCTTTCTCTCTAACCAAGATTCTATAACTGATGAATACTTACAAGCTAGAAAATCCCTCTATCATTCTATTTCTCAACTTAAACAAGAAAAGCAAAAGCAAGAATTACAAGAATTACAAAAGCAACAAGAAATCTTAGAACAATCCTTGCAAAACTTAGATTCTAAGCAAAAAGAAGCTAAAGAATTACAAAAGCAACAAGAAAAAGCATTAAGAGACAAACAAAGACAAGAGCAACAACAAGCAAGATTAAACAAACATTCCAATCTTATCTTAGAATCTCAAGACAAATCTATAACAATCATATTTTTAGATAAGCTAAACTCTAATGTTATTTCATCATCAAACAATGTTCAATTCTTTAACAACATCTCAATGTCTCACCTCCTCCATATCCATAACAATAAAATAGACATATTCACTAAAGATAAAACTTACATAGATATACAAGAATTAGAATCTCTACTGCAAGAATATGTGAATACAAATACAGAGAGCAATAATACAAAACAAGATTCACCTATAAGTTTAGATATTCTTAACTCTCCCTCTACTCAAATCTTTTTAGATTCCACTCTTCTCACAGGCTCATCTGAAATACAATCTAATCCCTTTTTTCTTTGGTCAATTAGATAAAGACAATACCATTAAACAAGATACACCAACTTATCACTTCTCCCCCAAAGATGAAGAAAATAATCTAGGCACACTTACTATCTTTTTAAACTCTTGCACTCTTACTCTTTTAAACTACTCTCTCTTAGATTCTAGTTTAAATATTAAACTCACATTAACAAACAAAGAATCTAAAGCCAAACAACAACAAGCTAAAGCCAAAACAAAACAACAAACACAACCTGAACAATTAAAACCTTTAAGCACTGCAATGCTTCACCCAATACTAGAAGATGATGAAATAAAATGTCCTCATAATGGAGTAGTGCAATTAAAATCTAATAAGGGTAAAAGTATTACAGATAAGAATATCCCTTTTATTTTAGAATCTGATTTATTATATAGCTCTATTGTAGGTTGTCCTAATCCTCATATAAGTGGAGGACCTTGCACACAAGTAGCATTCATACTTCCTAGTGCTAGAGGACTAAAGAAACATAATGATGATTATCCTATAATGCAAGATTTAATTATATAATTACAGAAAAGGAAAAGGACAAACAATGAAATACCTTATTTTAACTCTTATTGGTCTTGTGGTTTTATTGACTCTTGCTTCTTGTGGGTTGGTTACCATTAATACCACAATAGGCAATGAAGCAATAGCAGAGGAGTATGGCGGAATCTATGTTTTTGATAAAAAACTAAGAGATGAGATAATAGAGAGAGAAAAAAAGATAAAAGAAGTGCGCGAAGTGGTCCAAGAGGCTAGTTTCAAACTCCAAACAAGCTATTTCGGAGCATACCACAAAGAAAGAGAAAAGCTTTTAAGGAATTTTTTTACAGAAAAGGAAATACAAGATTATGAAGATATGATTGAAAGCAATAGAAAGCGTGGAGTTATAGTGAGCTACTCTTATCATCCTATTTATCAAAAATCGATTGAAATCTATGAAGAGTTAGTGAAAAAATATCCACGACCAGAACCCTTAACAGTATATGACCAATCAGATATTATTAATAAAACCTATCCTAGAATTCTCTCTAATGGTTGTCGATATATTGAAGCGGATGAGGATGACTATCCACTTATTTTAACTCCACCATCACCAAGAAAATTAGAGGATAAAGACATTGAATTAATAGAGAGAATCAGAGAATATATGGGAGAGGAAGCGTATGAGAAATATTTTGCGGGAGTTATCCATCAAAATATACCCGATTGCTTTTATGAAGAAGTTACATCGGAAACATACCGCGATTTTAATATTGATTTTGAAAAAATTTTTAGTACTGATTTTGAAAAAATCAAAGAATATATGGGAGAGGAAGTGTATGAGAAATATTTTGTGGGAGAGGATGATGTGCCCATACGGTTCCATTCTTTTAAAAGACGAACAACATTAGGATGGCTTTATGTTAAAGGGGGCAAACCAATAGTTATAAGTATGTCTGCTAGTGGATTAAAAAAGCTCAAGACTACTTATGGACCGCTTACAGGAGATGAAGGAGCAGGGTTTAAGTACGTTCATAAAGATTATTCTAAAAAGCTTTCTAATAATATCTTTTACCTAGAAAATGGTAAATTTGTAAAAAGTGATGAGACGAGAGGAGCATGGGATTGACTCCTAAGGACTTCATAGAGCAAGCTAAAGACTATGCAGATATAGCAGATGCAAGTTATGCTATGTTGCACTATGTAGATAAAAATGAGGAAATAGATTATTTCTTAGATGAGCTAAAAAGTAAGAATCCTAATGAAAGTGTAAAACCACCTGCAAGATGGGTATATGCAGATGGAATAAAATTAGGTTATGAAATAAAAGAGGAAAATATCAATAAATCTGTTTTAGCAAAACAATTATTTAATGATAAAAAAATCAAACTAGAACAACCCACTGCTTATGCTTTAGCCATAGAGGCTAGATTTAGTCAAAATATAGAAATAAAAACGCCCAAATATGATAATCTTAGCAAACTAGAATTAAAGCTAATAAATAATACAATACAGAATCTTATTTATAGAAATAAAAAAGATTCAAAAACTAAAAGGATAACTCTATGAAATACTTTATCTTAATTTTTATTAGTCTTATAACTTTAGTCATTATTACTTCTTGTGGGTTGATTCAAACAAGTTCAGCTGATAAAGAAAAAGTAAGAATAGCAGATGAATATGGCGGAATCTATGTCTTTGATAAAAAACTAAGAGATGAGATAAAACAAAGAGAAAAGGAAAGGGAGGAATATGAAAAAAGTCGCCTTGAAACGATAGAAATAGAAAAAGAAAAGCTTTTAAGGACTTTTTTTACAGAAAAGGAAATACAAGATTATAGGGATATGATTGAAAGAGATAAAAGGCGTAGAGGAGTTGTGATAAGTTACTCTTATCACCCTGTTTATAAAAAGGAACAAGAAATCTATAAAGAATTAAAAGAAAAATATCCATATTCTTTAATAGATAAAAAATTCCCCCAAATTCTCTCCAATGGTTGCAAATATTTTGCTAAAGGGCTTTCAGTGCAAGAATATGAAAGAACAGATTTAAGTCCTTATAAGGAAAAAATCAAAGAATATACGGGGGAAGAAGCATATAACATACTTCATAAAGGTTTATCTGTATCAAGTTATTATGTTGATAAAAATAATAAAGTAATACCTATAACATTCTATACCTACATCTATGATACCATAACCACTTATGGACTCTATGGTGATGAGGGAGCAGGGTTTAGGCTTACAAATCGTTATTCTGTTGGTATAGCAGGTGGTAATATCTTTTACCTAGAAAATGGTAAATTTATAAAAAGTGATGAGATAAGAAAAGGGGAACGAGAATGACGCCCAAAGACTTCATAGAGCATGCTAAAGACTATGCAGATGTAGCCGATGCTAGTTATGCAATGTTGCATTATGTAGATGAGAATGAAGTATTTGACCCAAGAGATGATGAGTTTAGAGCTAAAATCCCCGCATTTAAACCACCTGCAAGATGGATATATGCAGATGGTATAAAATTGGGTTATGAAATTACCAAAGAAAATACACAAGATAAAGAGAAGCAAAAATTAATAGAAAAAATTAAAAGAAACCTAGAACAACCCACTGCTTATGCTTTAGCCATAGAGGCTAGATTTAGTCAAAATATAGAAATAAAAACGCCCAAATATAATAATCTTAGCAAACTAGAATTAAAGCTAATAAATAATACAATACAGAATCTTATTTATAGAAATAAAAAAGATTCAAAAACTAAAAAGGTAACTCTATGAAATACTTTATCTTAATTTTTATTAGTCTTATAACTTTAGTCATTATTACTTCTTGTGGGTTGATTCGAACAAGTTCAGCTGATAAAGAAAAAGTAAGAATAGCAGAGGAATATGGCGGAATCTATGTCTTTGATAAAAAACTAAGAGATGAGATAATACAGAGGGAAAAGGAAAGGGAGGAAGCAAGACAAAAAGTAACATTAGGAGATACCTTTTGGGAACAAATAGAGGCTATTGATAAAAATCTCCCCCAAATTCTCTCCAATGGTTGCAAATATTTTGCTAAAGGGCTTTCAGTGCAAGAATATGAAAGAACAGATTTAAGTCCTTATAAGGAAAAAATCAAAGAATATACGGGGGAAGAAGCATATAACATACTTCATAAAGGTTTATCTGTATCAAGTTATTATGTTGATAAAAATAATAAAGTAATACCTATAACATTCTATACCTACATCTATGATACCATAACCACTTATGGACTCTATGGTGATGAGGGAGCAGGGTTTAGGCTTACAAATCGTTATTCTGTTGGTATAGCAGGTGGTAATATCTTTTACCTAGAAAATGGTAAATTTATAAAAAGTGATGAGATAAGAAAAGGGGAACGAGAATGACGCCCAAAGACTTCATAGAGCAGGCTAAAGACTATGCAGATGTAGCTGATGCTAGTTATGCAATGTTGCATTATATAGATAATAATGAAGAAATTGACCCAAGAGATGATGAGTTTAGAGCTAAAATCCCCGCATTTAAACCACCTGCAAGATGGATATATGCAGATGGAATAAAATTAGGGTATGAAATAAAAGAGGAAAATATCAATAAATCTGTTTTAGCAAAACAATTATTTAATGATAAAAAAATCAAACTAGGACAACCCACAGCTTATGCTTTAGCTATTGAAGCTAGATTTAGTCAGGATATAGAAATAAAAACGCCCAAATATGATAATCCCAGCGAATTAGAGCCAACATTGATTGACAATAGAATCCAAAACCTTATTTATAGAGATAAAAAGAGTGATAAACAAAAAATTGAAGTTTCAGTTAATAAAGAAAGAGCCATACAAGATAAAAATACCTACCACCTCTCCCCTCGCACTAAATATTTCACTTCTCGCTTTGAGATACTCCATCATCAACTTAATACTTCTATGAGTGGCTATTCTCATACGCTTTTTAAAGACCATTTAGCTAAAGATTCTAAAGACACTTATCTTTTAGCCTTTCGCGGCACAGAAATAAGAGGGGCAGAACTTTTTAAAGATATAGTTTTAACTGATGGCTCTATTGCTATTGGAGTTGCTATCCCTCAAATCATTTCTTTAGTAAAATTTAAAAAAGAAGTCTTAAAAACTATTGAAAAAGATATAAAGGATTCTATCTATAAGCTTAATGTAGTAGGGCATTCTTTAGGAGGACATCTTGCACAAGCCTTTTGTCTATGCCACAAAACAGAAGCTATCCATAAACTCTATACTTTTAATGCGCCGGGATTTGGAGGAATACTAGCTAGTCTTTTAAATATTGCCATAAGAGTTATAAGGCTTGTAGGCAAACTCATTGTCAAATGTGCAAAAAAACTTTTTAATCTTTTAGGCTTTACAAGAAAAATAATTGATAAATGTGTCCATACTTGTAATCCCAATGATACTTTAGAAAATTATACAGAATATGCAGATACACTTAAACAAGAAATAGGAGAAGAGGAGATTGAGAATCTTGCGATAAATGCAAAAGAACTCTCTAAAGCACAAACAAAAATAGAAGTGCATCATATAGAAACTATAAAAAATCCTCTACCTAAAGAAGAATCTTTTGCAAGAGAATGGAAACAAACCCTAGAACCCTCAATATCTGTGATTTCTGATTTAGGATATAAGTATGGATTAAATATTATAGATAAACTAGATTATAAAAACACACAAAGGCTACATTTACTCTATGTAGGAGAGCTAGAAACAAGTTATGTAGCGACAAGTCATTTCTTGGAAAGTATCTTACAAATATTGTATTTTTATAATTATCTCCTGCAATCCCCAAGTAATCAAGCCAAAATACAACTTAGCCAAAGTATAGAAAAAGCACTAGATTATCTTAACTCCTATTCTAAACTGCTTATGGAATTAATATATGGCAATAAGCTTATAACAAATGCAACAACTATTACAAAGACAAGCAAAAATGATAACTATCTTAGTGTGTATCAACAAGAAATTTTACATATTTTTGTTCATAATCCTAAAAAAATGGCACAAAGATATGAATACGATTTCAATGGAAAAAGTGAAGTGATACAAATGGAGGATATAAAAGAGAGAGTTATAAAGAAAGAGCTAAGCAAAAATGATACAATGAATACCTTTTTACTTTTACTTGCTCTTGAGATTTATACTAAAATTATAGATAAAAATGATATGAAATGTTTGCTAAAAGGAGCATAAATGAATAAATACAGAACGCTCTATAAAGCCTTACCTTTTTGCATAGAAGACAAAGAAAATCAAGATATATTAGAAAAAGAAAATATCTATAAAACTTATACTTATAAATCCAATTTTGCCAATATTGTCTTATCTGATGATAACGAAGAATTTTTCAATGCTAAAGAAAAACAAATAATTAATTTACTTTATGATGAAGAATGCAAAAGCTTGTATCTTGCTAATCAAAATAGTGAAATACAGGCTACATTTAACCCTATGAGCTCTACCATTTATATAGATACACAAACAAAAGAGTTATATCTCTTTGCCAACGATAAAGATTTCATTGATTGTGATACAATCTATGAACAAATCAAACAAGAATTAAATCTACAAGAAAGCATAGAGGAATTACAATCCTATAAGCCCTCTCTCTTTTTTTATTCCACCCTTCTCACAGGCTCATCTGAAATACAATCTAATCCCTTTTTCTTTGGCAAATTAGATTCTAAGTCTAACACAGGATTAGACGAATCTCTTCCTATCTATCACTTCTCCCCCAAAGATGAAGAAAATAATCTAGGCACACTTACTATCTTTTTAAACTCTTCTACTCTTACTCTTTTAAACTACTCTCTCTTAGATTCTACTCTAAATATTAAACTCACATTAACAAACAAAGAATCTAAAGCCAAACAACAACAAGCTAAAGCCAAAACAAAACAACAAAAACAACCTGAACAATTAAAACCTTTAAGCTTAGCTATGCTTCACCCTCTACTAGAAGATAATGAAATAAAATGTCCTCATAATGGAGTAGTAAAGCTAAAGAGTAATAAAGGCAAACCTTTTAAATCTAAAGGTATTCCTATGGTTTTAGAATCTGATTTATTACATAGCTCTATCATAGGTTGCACTAATCCTATACTTAGTGGAGGACCTTGCACTATGGTAGCTACTATACTCCCAAATGCAAGAGGATTAAAAAAGTTTAATGATGACTATCCTATTATGCAAGATTTAGTATCTAGTGGTTGTCTTAGTTAAAGTTAAACAAGAAATAAAAACTTATGGAGTGGATAAATGAAAACATTTTTAAAGTTTTTTATACTCATTGTTCTTACGATTCTTACTATTCACTATCACTATATCCTTACCTTTATTCCCTTTCCTTTTTTTGGTTGGATTACTCTTTTTATCCTTTCTTGTATATGGGTGTATCTCTTTTTACGATTCTGTGTATGGAGCTTTAATAGAATCTTTAAAAAGAATCTAAGAGTTAAAAAACTCTATCTAGCCCTGCCTTATCCACTTATTATGCTTTCTTGGTTTGGCTTCTCTTTTATCCCACTTGAGTGGCAGCCTAGCTTTAGGGAGTTTGAGAGGTTGTGTAGTGAAAGTGATTCGAAAAAAGTGATTTATGATACTGAGTTAAGAGAGAAATATAAACATTCTAATGAATATCCCAAAGAAAAAGAGAATGTTAAACGAATTAGTTATCGCTTGACTGAAGAAGAAGTATTTTGGTATGATAGGAATAGTGGTAAGCTATTTTTAAAGTTTCATATTTATAAGTGGTTAGATATAGGAATGTTTCATCAAAACTATGGTGGCAGTGGAAGAGTATGGTATTGCTCTGATATTGCTAAATATAAAGAATACAAAGCCAAACAAGAAGTTAAAAGACTTATGGGGTGGTAAATGAAATCACTAGAATATCCAAAAGAAAAAAGATTGGCATTTGCTAAATATGCTGAACTTGCTTGGGCTAGTTATAGCACAGGTTTTAATGAGGGAATGTATGGTGATAAAGAAAAGAAATGGGGCTTTAATGAGCAGAGAAAATATTTAACCAAACAAGAAGCACAAAAAATACATCAAAGTTCTTATAAAAGGGCTTTAACATCTAGCATATTTACTTTTTATAATGATGCAAGAGTGGATTTTGGGGACAAACAAGCAGAGGAGTTTATACATCGCTACGAAATACTAGCTTTTATCGATAAGGCAGATTCCGGATTTAGTGCTACTTTATTTAGAGATATACGCGATAATGAAAAGATTCTCGCCTTTCGTGGGCTTGATATTTTTAGATTAAATATTTTAGAGAATCCAAATATACAAGGATTGGGCAATAGTCTAAAAGCTGATGTATCTTTAAAAATTTGTGAGGATATGATAGATTTTTACAAAGTCAAAATACAACCATTGCAAGATACATGTATTGTTGTCGGGCATTCCTTTGGTGGCTATTTAGCCCAACTTTTTACCTTGATGTACCCAGAAATTATCAAAGAGACATATACTTTTAGCTCCATTGGCGTAGTCCCTGATTGGTCTAATAGCATTATGAGCTTTGTGTTAGATAGTTTTTCTCCTGATTCTGAAATGTATACGCCATTACAAATCACGCAAGAACACAAAGATTCTATCCGATTACAAAATAATCTTATCTATTTAACCAAACCAAATAAGGAGCTCGACAGCTTTTTACCCTATTATCTTAAAGCAAAAAGTCCTTATGCTTCTGATCACATAGATTCTTATGTGCAAAGTAATAGCCCATTACCAGTCAAATCAAGTATGCAAAAATTTGCAAGTAAGCTTTTTTATGAAATACAGACTAGGGATAATGATACATTTTTAGCTTGTAACTTGCAAACAAATGTATTGGGAAACCAACAAATGACTATGCGTGAGGAAAATGGTATTACCCCAATCTCTATAAAATATTTTGAACAAATCAAAACCCTTTCTCAACGCATAAAAATAGCTGATACTACACTACCTAGCCCACTTACACAATCCCAAATCCACCAAATCCAAACAAGTGTGGAAGCCATATATAGAATCAATATGGAAAAAGGCTATGTGTTTTTTGGTAAGCATATCCTCTCTACGACATATCCACATATACCGATAGATAAGGGGTTTAAGCCAACCGCTAATCCCTACAAAGCATATAAGGCATATAGAGTTTCTCAAAAAGATCTTACTAAAGACAGACAAGCTAAAAATGAACTTAAAAAAATTGTAAAAAGCACAATAAAAACCAACATAGCTACTTATATCCTAGTCATCGTAACCATAGAGGATATATATAATGCTCTTGCTATTTTAGCCCATATCGATGATACAGCGATGAGTAGTGCAGAGCTAATGCAGTTTTTAAGTCAATTATACCAGCCCAGCATTATGGAGACAAAATTATGGAATCTCTCATAGCTATACTTTTTATTCCTGCTTTGTTATTGGTAGCTGTGGTAGTTATTTATATTGTGAAATTAGTTTTTTATGATGTTTATATTAGTGATTTTTCTGATGTATGGAAAGATTATAAAAATAAAAAAATTAGCTTAAAAGTGATAGTGTTTCTTACCGCTTTGGGTATCTTTATAAACTTTATTTTGCCAAGACTTTAGAGGACAAAATTATGGAATCTCTCATAGCTATACTTTTTATTCCTGCTTTGTTATTGGTAGCTGTGGTAGTATTCTTTGTCATCAAATGGCTGTATTTTGATTAGCAATAAATTAAGGAGTAGTAATGCAAGATTTTTTATATGAGTTAGGGTATCATCACGACGAGGATTTGGATTGTGTCGCTGATAATATTATTTTCTTAAAGCAAAAGGATAATAACATAAACATCATAAGGCTTCAAGATTCCGATATAGATTCCCTCACAAAAGATTCCCCTATCCATTTGCTTAGAGCTTTATACACTTGCAAGAGTTTTGCTATTTGTAAAGAAAACGATGAAAGCTTTATCACAAAAGAAAATGTTAGTAAGATACTAGGCTATAAATCTGACTTTGCCAATATCTTTGTGTATGGGAAAGATTCTCTAAGCGACACATACCTACAAGCTAGAAAAGCTCTCTATAAAACCATAATGGATCTACGAGAGCAAAGAGAGCAAGAGCATAAAGAGGAGCAAGAGAGAATCTCTCAATTAAGTTACAAGGAATACAAAGAGGAGCAAAAAGAAAAAGAGAGACAAGAAAGATTTTCAAATAGAAATACAGCAAACAAAGATTCACATCTCATCTTAGAATCTAATGACAAAAACAATGTAATTATATTCTTAGATTCTGCTAATTCTTTATCTAACCTTATCCATATCCACAATGACAAGATAGATATTTTTACTAAAGATACAAGCACTATTGATATACAAAGATTAGAATCTCTTATCAAAGAATATCAACAAAGATATACAGAATCTAATAATCAAGAATCCCATATCGATTTTCATCAAGAATCTAAACTTACTTTAGATTCTCTAAACTCTAGCAACACACAAATCTTTTTGTATTCTCAATTATTACAAGGCTCATCTGAATCTCCTAGCAATCCCCTATTCTTTGGTGAGTTAGATTCTAAAGGTGAGTTTATAGAATCTAAGCCTATCTATCACTTAATCGGTGAAGTAGATTCTAGCTCCATAGAATCTACAAGCAACAATAGAGATTCTATCAACACAGAATCTAACAATTCCCTAAGCACCCTCCAAGTATTTTTGGGTAGCAATACCCTAACACTCTTAAACTACTCCCTCTTAGATTCTAGTCTTAACATCAAATTAGAATGTAACTCCTCTGAATCTCAAGCAATACAAGAAAAAGAGAAAGCACAAAGGGATAAAGATTCTTCGCCTTTGGCTCAGAATGACAAAAGTCAATCCACTGCACTACTTCACCCAATACTAGAAGATGATGAAATAAAATGTCCTCATAATGGAGTAGTAAAGCTAAAGAGTAATAAAGGCAAACCTTTTACTTCCAAAGGTATTCCTATGGTTTTAGAATCTGATTTATTAAACTCTAGCATTATAGGCTGCACTAATCCATTGCTAAGTGGAGGACCTTGCACTATGGTAGCTACTATACTTCCAAATGCAAGAGGATTAAAAAAGTTTAATGATGATTATCCTATTATGCAAGATTTAGTCTCTAGTGGTGTAATGAGTGATAAAGGCTTTCCTCTTATTTGCACACCTAAACCTAATAGTTATAAAATCAATGCTCCTAGTCCTACTCATACTAAGAATAGAGACAAAGTTGCTTTAAAGGCACAAATAGAATTTCATAAACCTATACTAAGACTACACTATAAAGAACACAAATCCCAACAAGACAATTTACCTATTACTCAATTCTATCTTTTTGATAATCTAAAAGAACAGACAAGTCCTTTTGAAAACCTTATTTTAGATTATCAAAGTGATGCACGAAATATAAGTGATAAAGACTTAGAAAAAGAGTTACTGCAAAGCTATTCCAATAAAGAATATCAACACAAACAAATCAATCTACAATTTGGAATCCATCAAATCCATCTTGTCTTTATTATCCCCCAATCTCTCCCTAAACTCTTTAAAGAATATTATAAAGACTATGAATATAAAGACTATGGCATAGGACAATATAAACCACTCCTAAATTATTCTAAAGACATTAAAGAATACAGAGAATCTACTCATTCTAAAGATACTTCTTTACAATCTATAAGCATTACTCATACAAGAGTATTCCTTTCTCCTTTTAAAGCGAACAAACTTCACTTTACATTTGCATTAGGCTTAGATGATTACTTAGACAAAGACAATACCACAGAGTTAAAGATAATTATTGGAGGGGTGTATGATGAAGGAGAGATAGAATCTGATCTAGTAGCAACTCTAGCAAGTAATGATGATAGATTAGAGTATGAAGCATTAGAAGAGACTAAGAAAGAAAAGCAAATCACAGAAATATATTTTTCTTATGGAGAGGATAAGATAAAACTCAATGACATCTCAAGACATTCACAAGATATAAATTTGCATATAAGAACACAAGGGTATGAGGAGGGGGAGAGATTGGATTTGACATTAGAATTTCAAGGAAAAGCTTACCAAACCACCGCAACTATAAGAGATAATCAAGCCATAATTCTTAATGTCTTTAATGCATTATCAAAGGAGCAATAATGTCAAATATATGCAAGGTAAAATGTGGAGACAAAGAGGCAACAATTAAGATTCAAAGACCAAGTTTTAAGAGCGTGGAAAAGGGGTATAGGGAGATAAATGCTCTGCCACAAGAACAAGAAAATGAAGCAAAAGATTTGATTTATAGCTTATTAATTACACAAAATTATACACAATTAGAATCTTTACAGATAGCAGATTATTACAAACAAGTAGCCGCTAGATATGTAAAAATTGGTGGAGGAGCTTATAATCAGTTTATAAATGATATGGATAAATATTATAATACTTGTGCTTTGCGTGTAAGTTATGCGCTGAATTATAGCACCCACCCTATAAATACTATGGATAGGCAAGTTATGGGGAGAGGCTATCAAGGGGACGATAAGCAAACTTATTACTTAGGTGTCTTTGATATTATTGAACTTTTAAAGTTAAACTGGAAAGAATTGACTTGGAAACAACCTACTTATACTCAAGTGAAAGAAAAGATAAAATGTGGTTGTTCTGAAGATTTTTATCACAATATGACTTCAAAAGATGAAAATCAACAATTTTTCAAAGAATTACAATCTATTCAAAGAAAAGGCATTGTGGCAATGATTGGCACAAGTGGGTTGCGACATACTACTTTATGGAATGGAAATGACTTTGTGGATGTGGATTTTGGTTATTATAATTTTTTGAAAGAAACAAATTATATTGTTAAAGATTTATACTTTTGGGATTTGATTGAGGGGGAATGATGAAAAAGATAGTGTTGGTGATGTTTGTTGTTATACATTCTTATGCTACGAGTGATACAATATTTGCTTTACAATCTACTTTTAAAAAAAATATAAATGAATATTATAAATTATGGGCTGTTGGATATTGTATGGGGCATTTTGAAGTGGAAAGAAATGTAAAATTTGAATTCCAAGAAATGCCTGCCAGATTTAGCATAGACGATTTAAAAATTAGTAAGATTGTATATCTTTTGGGAGTAGAACCTCTTAATGAAATAAAGGACTATATAGATAAAAACAATAGTTATTTTGAAAAAGACAAAGCAAATCATTGTTTAGAGTTATTGCTAAAGCCAAACTACAAACCAAAAAGTCATCATTCGCTTGATGATGAAGTCAAGCGCATTGTCAAAAAATACTGCAAGGATTGCAAGTGATTCTATGCAAAAAGTATTGTGGCAATGATGGCACAGATGGACTACGACATACTACTTTATGGAATGGAAATAATTTTGTGGATACAGACTTGAAAGTAAGCCCTAATTATCTTAATGAAACTCAATATATAATACGAGATTTATACTTTTGGGATTTGATTGATTAAAGGGATTGTATGAAATATTTTGTCTTATTGGTTTTGTTGTGTATATTTTGCATAAACACTAATGCTGATGATAGGTTTGATGTTAGAAAGAATCTTAAACATTATGGCTTTGGTTTTTGTTTGCAAAAAAGTTATGGTTATGTAGAAAAAGGAGGTGAAATGTCAACATTATCGTATCATTTGCATATATTCCAACGAGGGAGTATGAAATTTTCTGTAATGGCTGGACTTAAAAATGAAGAACAAGTTGCTAAAATCATACAATCTTATGTTTCTCAATTTATGTCAAGTCCTCAAAGGGAAGCTACTACAAAACAAGGATTCAGAGTATTGGTTCAAGATTGTATGCAACTCTACGATTCCAAAGAATACCAAGCCGAAGTTGAACGCATTGTCAAAAAATACTGCAAGGATTGTCAATGAGTATCCCCCAATCTCTCCCTAAACTCTTTAAAGAATATTATAAAGACTATGAATATAAAGACTATGGCATAGGACAATATAAACCACTCCTAAATTATTCTAAAGACATTAAAGAATACAGAGAATCTACTCATTCTAAAGATACTTCTTTACAATCTATAAGTATTACTCATACAAGAGTATTCCTTTCTCCTTTTAAAGCAAACAAACTTCACTTTACATTTGCATTAGGCTTAGATGATTACTTAGACAAAGACAACATTACAGAGTTAAAGATAATTATTGGAGGGGTGTATGATAAGGAAAGAGAAGTTGTTAAAATGCTACAAGATAAACTTTATACTCTAGATGATGCGAAAGAAGCTTTAAAAATTGTTTATAATAAATATGGAGAAGAAATGGCAAGAATTATTGAAAAAATGTATAGAAGCGAAACAGCACATTTTAGCTCTGGACAATATAAACATACAGGAACAGGTGGTATGGAAGTATTTGGCAATGCTCCATACTATGGTTGGGATAGTAAATTCTTTGAGCAAAATCCAAACTATAAACCAACAGGGGTATGGTCAGCTTTTGAAGGCAAAGGATTGAGCGAACAAGGAGGAAACGCTCAAGTTAAGGATAGAAAAAAGCAATTCGTAGTAATGCCTTCAGTCTTAGCAGGAATGGAATATAAAGCTTATTATATCAATAAGCATAATGGAAATTGGGCAAGATGGCATTCAACACAAACCCAAGCACAAGAAGCATATAAAAAAGCCATTGAACAGATTAAAGCCCGAATAGTTGATGAAATTGTAGGAAAAAAATGAAAAGAATCTTTATATTTTTTATATTATTTTCAAGTTTGACTTTTGCTCAAAATCCCCACAAAACAAGAATCTATTTTTCCCAAAACCTCACGCAACCCAACCCACAATGTGTAGAGGTTTTTGTTAAACTCGTAAAAGCAGGCAATTATGAATTTGAATCTTATAGAGGGGACAGAGATACGCAATGGGTCAAAGAACATATCTCGTTTGAATTTGATACTTGGGATAATGATAAGATTCTAGTAAAGCTATTTTTTGATTGGGTAGATAAAAACAGCAGAGAATTTCAAGGCACAGGCACTATTACTTGGCTTGAATATGATATAAATACAAAAACACTTAAAGATAATGTGCAAGAAAAAGAATTAATTGTCGATGTAAATCTAGCAAATCAATTCAATGATTGCTTGAGATATTGTAATTTTTCCCAAACTTTAGCCTTGCAAAGTCAATTTAAAGATGAAAATATTTTAATGCAAAATGAAATCATTGGCACACACGCAAAAGAGAGAGCGTATTTTTATTCTGCTCCCCATAAAAATTGCAAGATTGATGATTTGTTTTTAATTCCAAAAGATAAACTAAAACTCTTGCAAAATAAAGGAGAATTTAGTTTTGTTATTTATAGGAGACAAAACGGCGAATTTATTAAGCTATGGATTAAGAGTGATAAACTAAGGTAAGGAATATGAAAATATATACAAGTTGGCAGCTATGGTTAAAATAATATTTTTGAGCATTTTTATAACCCCACTTTTTGCAAATGATTTTACTCCGCAAGAGCAATGCAGTTATGAAAGTGAGAATTTTTGGATTAAGGTTTTATATCTTTGTCCAGAGGGTGATTTGGGTTGCAATAAGATGGTGTGTGTAAGCGTCAATAAAAATAGTGGAAACTATAGGAAAAACACTGCTTGATAGCAAACAAAATTTTAAGGGATATAGCTTTAAAAATGGCGTGTATGAATATAACATTTTTAGAAATAATATATTGCAAATTTCTAAAAATAATTCAATCTTACAAGAGATTAAATTGAGAGATTGTCAATGAGTATCCCCCAATATCTCCCTAAACTCTTTAAAGAATATTATAAAGACTATGAATATAAAGATTATGGTATAGGACAATATAAACCACTCCTAAATTATTCTAAAGACATTAAAGAATACAGAGAATCTACTCATTCTAAAGATACTTCTTTACAATCTATAAGCATTACTCATACAAGAGTATTCCTTTCTCCTTTTAAAGCGAACAAACTTCACTTTACATTTGCATTAGGCTTAGATGATTACTTAGACAAAGACAATACCACAGAGTTAAAGATAATTATTGGAGGGGTGTATGATGAAGGAGAGATAGAATCTGATCTAGTAGCAACTCTAGCAAGTAATGATGATAGATTAGAGTATGAAGCATTAGAAGAGACTAAGAAAGAAAAGCAAATCACAGAAATATATTTTTCTTATGGAGAGGATAAGATAAAACTCAATGACATCTCAAGACATTCACAAGATATAAATTTGCATATAAGAACACAAGGGTATGAGGAGGGGGAAATAATAAAGGTAAAATTAGAATCTTCTACCAATCAAACATTTATTGTTCGTGGCAGAATACAGAATAACGAAGCATTCATAATGAATGTTTTAAAAGAAATTGAGGAGGAAAGATAGAATGGGAATAACAATAACGGCAACCTGTGAAGGTAAATCTAAAAGTATAGAGTGCAGGAGACCGAGCTTTAAGGAAGTTAGAAAAGAATATGATAAAATCAATACCGCCAATCCAAATGATGAAAATTTGCAAGAAGCATTTAGACAAGGCATAGTAGATAATGGTATATGGAGAGGTAAAACAGAGAAAATATCAAAAAATACAGCAGAAAATATAATACAATCTATCAAAGATGGACAATATGATGATAATGTATGGCAGAGATACGCTTTGGTTGGAGGGAAACCTTTAAGCGAATATATTAATTACAAGGATTTCTTTAGATTTGGTTATGTGTATCAAGATTATAGCAACACTTGTGCTATGCAGGTAAGCTATGCGCTCAATTATGGAGGAATGCCGCTTCATACCGAAATTAAAGTAAAAGAATATAACTCTATGTATGGTAGAGGTGAGAAATATCTTTATATCTTAGGAGCTGATTATATAGGTAGGTATTTGAATGATAAATGGGGTAAAGCGGAAATATCTATAACAGCAACAGATAGTGGCAAAACTGCAGCACTAGAACAGATTAAAGATAAAAAGGGAATTGTCGTAATGAAAGGAAATTATTCTCACACAACCCTTTGGAATGGAAGTAAATTTGTAGATGTGGAAAATGGTATGGCTAGAAATTATTATTTGACTAATATAGGAACAGCCAAGCTTGAATTATGGGAGTTAAAGTGAAAATGAAAAAAATAATGTGGCTTTACTTTGTATCATTTGTATGTCTTAATGGCGGCGATATAAAATTTGACGAAGAGTTGGCGGGAAAAGTAGATAGGACAGCTTATTCCTATGAAAAAAAGGTAAGAATTATGAAAAGAATAGGCATAGAATATTGCATTAAAGGAAATGATTTTTATGAAACACGAACTGATATTCGGGTTTTGGGTCGCTATACTAATAGACTTGGGCTAGGGTATGGTGCAATCTTGCCACCGCTAGAGCTTAAATCATACATAGATGATAAAGCTACAATCAATAATGAAACCATATTAAATCACTATAAAAATTCAAATTTTAGTAGATTCTATACCTGCCTAGAACTCTACGATTCCAAAGAATACCATGATGAAGTAGAACGCATTGTCAAAAAATACTGCAAGGATTGTCAATGAGTATCCCCCAATATCTCCCTAAACTCTTTAAAGAACCCTATAAAGACTATGAGCATAAAGATTATGGTATAGGACAATATAAACCACTCCTAAATTATTCTAAAGACATTAAAGAATACAGAGAATCTACTCATTCTAAAGATACTTCTTTACAATCTATAAGCATTACTCATACAAGAGTATTCCTTTCTCCTTTTAAAGCGAACAAACTTCACTTTACATTTGCATTAGGCTTAGATGATTACTTAGACAAAGACAATACCACAGAGTTAAAGATAATTATTGGAGGGGTGTATGATGAAGGAGAATAATGTAAAAAGAATATTGTTTTTACATAATAGGAATGATTTATTAAGAGAAATTACTGCTTATACACAAAATGCCAAAAAAATTGCTCTATATTGCTCTAATTTTAAAGAAATAGATGCTAAATGTTTGATAAGAACAAAAGAGAGGTTATCTCTTGAAGATTGGCTTGTGCAGCATTTTTTTAGTTTAAGAGATAAAGAGGTAACAATAGAAGTCTATGACTACAATAGTATTAATCAAAAAAATATAGTTAAAAATAATCAGAAAAGGGATTGTGGAAATATTAAAATTTATAACAAGCAAAATGATACATCAAGCATCTTATTTAATTTTGTAAAGCAATTAAACGGTGGTAAAGATATTGATAATCTCTCAAAAGCTATTAGTAAGTTTATAAAGCAGAAGGACAGTTTTGAGAAATTGAAATCTTGTATTGAAAATAATTTGCAAAAACCCATCATTGAAAAATTATCAGATTTTAAAGAGACAGAATTTTTTGGTGGTCAAGGAAAATATAAAGAGAGTTTGCAGTTTGCTTTTGATAATCTAATACAAGATATTAGAAATATATATGAGGAGGGTAATGCCCAAACTTATAAAGAAATTGTAAATTTTTTCTTTAGTATTTTTAATATCTTTGATATTAAAAAGATTGCCTCTAAAGGTAATTTGGTTTTTTTAGCTATTGATACACTTTTTGAAGGGAGTAAGACTTTAGGAAATATTTTAGAATGGGCAGATTCTAAATATTCTTTTGCCATTTCAAATTCAATTATTAAACTTTTTGTGCAAGATATTGCCCCCATTATCTTTCTTTTTGAAAATCGTATTTTGAATTATACTCTCATTATAGATAATAAGATTCTTATAGAGTTATCAGGATTTAAACACGATATTGAAGAGAGCAGTGCCTATATAAAACAAAATTTAGCCCTGCTGATAGAGTTAAAACAAGAGAGTTTGACAAATGTGGAGGGAATAAATTTAAGTTGTGTCTGTGAGAATGAAAAATTGCAAATTTGCGGTAAAGACAGCATTACAAATCATCTTAGCGCACAAATGACTTCTAATAACAATAGACTTGTCTTTATAGAAAGCCGTTATTTTAACTCTAGCCAACTTGTGCAGCTTATGAAAAATGAGCAAAAAAGCGAGATAAAAGCTCCATCAGCACAAGGATATAACTATCTTATCATTAGCAATGCTCCCTATAAGCATAATGCAGGATTAAATCATAAATTGTTAGAGGAGTTAGGTAATACTATAAGCTATGGAGATGAAAATAAAAAGGAAGTCAAAAGTGATACTTTATTTACAAATCCTAAAAAAGATTATGATGAAACCATTGATTATAGTAAATATAAAATCACTATAAAAGATGAAATAAGCAAGCCTTATGTTGTTTCTCTAAGTCCTTTTGTCTTTGTCCCACAAAAGGAATACAATGATTATAAGAATACCAAAGAACATCTTGATAGTCTTAATTATGGCTTTTATCCTCAAGATAAGAATCAAATAGAAGATTATCACAAATTTGAAAGAGAAAATAGAGACAAAATACTCAATTTCAATTTTATAGAACATTTCTTTCAGCAAGAGAACAATAAAACATATTTTTTAGAGCAGGAGAAAAAATATTTTAAAGAAAGTATAGAATGTCTGCAAAGTTATATTGATAGCATTACTCAAGTCTTGGTAACTTATGAATATAATTATTATGATGGTTATGAAATCCCAATGCGAGAAACAAAACTTGAACCAAAAAAAAATTATTCTGTCTTAGAAGTGCTTTTGCTTGCTCTAACTTATTATGTGATTAAAAATTTCTATACTTCCATAAAAACAGATACACAAAAATGGTGGAATTTTATTTCTAAATATGAGTGCATAGAGATTGATAAAGAAAGTCTTAGAATATTGCCTTATGAAAGTTTTTTAGTGCTTGAAGATAGTAAAAGTAAAATACCCCTATGCTTTTCTAAGCAAAGAAAAAATGAGTTATTAAAGAATAATGAAGAAGTCTTTTGTATAGAAGAGTTTGTTGAGGAATTAGAAAATCAAAAGGATACAGATAAGATTAATGTAGATGAAATCTTAGAAGAGTTTTTTAATGAGGAGGATTCTGATTCTAAAAGTGAATTTGGAAGTTTAGATGAAACAAATCAAGGAAGTTTAGAAAATTTAAAGACCTTAGAAACCAAACTTTAAGATTTAGAAAAGGACTTACAAAAAGAGCAAACAAACACAAGACTCAAAGCAAGTGAATCTTTGCAGGTGATAATAGAGCATTTCATTGTCTCTTTTTTCCCTTTTGCCTCACTCTTTTTTAATCTAAGTCCTTTCAATATAAGCAAGGCACTTGTAAAACTCCTATTCTCCTATAAAATAAAACATTTAAGAGAAGTATTATTTGGGGAGTTGGGTTTAGCCTATTTAGCCTATATTCTCTATAATCACGATATGAAGATATACACTCAAACATATGAGAAAAATAGAACTTTAAAAAGGAGATTTGAACGATTAAAGAAAAAATCATTTGTTCAAGCAGTTAAACAAGTCCAAAACAGCATTGTAACTATCAGTCAAAAGGACCATATAAAAGATTTCAAACAGATAAAAGGACAAGATTTGAAATATTATAAAAATATTTTCTTGAAAGATTATACGAAAGACACTATTAAGAGTTTTTTCAAATCTCTCCCACAAGCTGTTGGTATGAATATCTTTAATCAACTTTTTATTACGCATTATGAGAAGAGCAAAAAAGAGTTTGAACGCTTAAAATTTACAAAATTTTCTTACAAATACCATCCCCCTTATGTGCTTAAAAGACAAAATGAGGGTGTATTCTACCCTATGCTTGTGAATAATACTTTTTTATCTTTTAATTTTATTAATATGATTATAGGAGGCAGACTTAGAACAGGAGCTTTTGGAGACATTGACTCTTTGTTTTATTGTTATGAGGATATAAAAACTACAAATACGAGAAATTATCTTTTAAACAAACTCCTTGCTTATCTGTGCCTTGATGAATTAAGGGGAATGAATGATACCCTCACTCCTTTAAATGATATAGAGTTTTTTAATACAAGAGCATATACACAAGATTTACCCACTCGCCCAAGACTTTTAAAGCTTCAACACAAGGAGGGTGAGTTTAAAGCCCCACCTAATGCGAGTGAGCAGATAAAAATAAACATAGCAGAGTTTAATCAAAAAATGCAAAGCATAAATAAAGATGAGAGGAGGAGGGCATTGTATGATGAGTATAAACAAAGGGAAATGAAGGGTTTAAAAGCTATAGACTCCTACCATATTGCAATGAATTATTTAGATGATGTTTATATGGATTGTTTCAATACCAATTTAAAAGACAATACTCCAAACTTAAAAAAACACAGAGAATTTTTAAGAGCTTTGAATATAATAGGAGAGAATAATATTAAAGCTATGTATGTGGGGGTGGGAGAGAAAAATAATGAAGAACAAAACCCTAATAGTAGTAGGGTAACCTCAAAGCGTAGAGAAAAAGCAAGCAAGAACATTGCCAATACTGAAAATGATGAGAACAAAAGACCCAAATTTATAGGTAGATTAGCTACTACTATAATAATGAAAGATGGATTACATATAGGATAGGAGGATAGGAATAATGAATATTGAAAACCAGATAGAGAGAATATTAAAAAAACAAGATTATATTGTTACTGCTAGTGGGTTAATTATTGATATAGATAAAGAGACAAAAGAATTTAAGTTTAATAATCGTTCAAAAGACAATGTCGGCAAATACACCAAAGAATACTCCAAAGCACTTTTAGACGCTTGGCACATTATGGAATCCTCCCCCTATAAATCCTATAAACCAATTTATTTAGACCCTACATTAAAAACAGGACAAAGCTCAAGTTATTTAGAATTTAAAGCTTGGCAAGATTTATATTTAAAAGAACCCATAAAAGGAGCTATAGCTCCTTGGACTAAAAAAGAAAAAGCTTATTATGAATCTTTAAAAACAAAAAGAGAAAGATATAAATACTTAGTAATAAGAAGTGGATTAAGAAGCTCTGTAATAGACATACCCTATGATGCTTATGCAGGAGTAGATGAAAATGGAAAGCTTATCAATAAAGACTATGCCTATCTCTATGAAAAAGTAGAGCAAAATAGGGGAAATGCCCATTTAAGCGATGGTTGGCTTTCTATGGCTGAATGGGAATTAACCGCTGGGATATTGGGAGATATAGAGGGGTTTAGAGGAGCATTACAGCTTTCTGCGACTGGCTTTAAAGCAAGAAATAGAGCGGTTAATTTTTTACTAATACAGCTAGGACACAAAAAGAGTTTTAAAACATTATATGATGGATATAAATACAGGGGTTTTGGAGCAGGTTTGCACGAAAATCCTATCAAAGCACAAATGCTAGAAAACTTTGCCAAGAATCCCCCTTATGATAGCTTTGGTATGCTCCCTTACTTAGATGAAATGATAGGAGTAGATTGGGTAATGGATTTTAATATGTTAGATGAGGGGTATTTCATAGATGAAAGGGGCAATGTTATAGAAGCTTTGAGAGATGATGTTAGACAAGGCAAACTCAAAGATCCTAGAGATAAAGATTCTACAAAGGAGAGTAGAGAGGAGTTTATATCCTTTTCTTATGGTAGTCTTGATTATAATCTAACAGCTTATGATTTAGATTTACGAAATGAATGGAGCGAAAAGTCTGCTAAACTATATATAGATACTATGCTTTTAGAAGCTAAGATTATGGCAGTTACTCCACCTCAAGGTTATCCTAATGCACCAACTTACTATATCCCTGAAGATTTAGAGAATATTTATAAAGACCACAAACTTGACAAAAAACAAAACCCCACTATACCAGCAATGTATAGAGAAAACTTCCCACAAGAATTGCGTGATAAGATAGAATGGTATGCTAAGAAACATAATATAAAGTAGAATATATTAGTATAAGATAAAGAATAATTAAATAATATGTGATTATATATAAACTTGCCCATAATTTGTTTGTATCATATCTTTAACCCAAGAGAAGTTTGAGTGTGTGATTGATTTGTAGAATCTTTTCTGTTTTGAGTAAGCTCATTATCTTTAGCTAAATCAATACCTTTATAATCTCCATACTCATTTCCTGTATGAAGAGTATAAGCTGTAGCATTACTTTGATTAAGAGGATAAAAAGCATCTTTACTTTCATAGAGTCTAAAGAATTGTGTTCCTTTATCTTCTTGTTGTGTGTTTTTCTGTATTATATTTTTTATAAAAACTAAAAATTGTTCTGCTAGATTTGATTCTTCTTTATCATTTACATTAATGTAATAAGTCTTTTCTTCTATTTGATTTTTATTTGCTTGTTGTGTATGAGCAGTGTTTGTGTGATGAGATATACCACTTTGAGCAACAAAGCTATGGGTTGGCTTTCCCCACTCTACTATATGAAGTTCTTTCCCATTAAATCTTAAAGAGAGGGGATATTCAAGTTTAAGCACTTGTTTGACTTTACTGCTCGGAACATTAATATAAGCAAAGATATGAAGATAAGTAGCTTTGTTTATATCAAAGTATTCTTTTTTTAAAGTAAGTGTGTAGTCTTCACCTATATAAGGACTATCACTTCTTTCTTGTGTAATCTTTCTGTAATCAAGTTTTTGAGGAAGAGTTTCATCTGTGCTTAAAATATATGCCCATTTCGTATTTGCTTTAGCTTCTTTGAGTTCTTCTTGTGAGAGCTTTGTATTATTATAGTGAGCTTGAAATGTAAGAGTATCATTGGCTTTATAATGTATATACTTCTTGTCTTTAAAACTTACACTTTGTACAAGAACTTTGCTCTTGTTTTGTAAGGGAGGCTTTTTTGTGCTCAGTTTTGCATCTGTAATGATATAGCGTTGAGAGAGTTTTGCTTGTCTGTTGATTTGAAAGTTTGGATTAGTTGTTGTGGTTTGGTGTATAGGAGAATAACTCATTTTAAAAGCCTTCACACTGAGAGCTTACCTGACTCTCGTGGATTACTCCATAGATTGCTTTACTTGTATCTTTTACTTCTGGTGGGATATAAGCTACTTTTAGCCATTTGGGATTGGTAGGGTCTTTGCCTAAATTTAAAATGAAACCCTTATCCTCTCCACATTTACCCTCTCTGCATTCACAAGGTTTTGGCATATCGGTTTTTTGAATCTGTTTGAGTATCTTACCATTTGGAGATTGGCGTAGATTGATATAGGGGTCTTTGGAGATAGGAAAAAGTAAATATTCATCCGAAAGAGCATATTTGCTAACATACCATTTTCTTAGATTCTTTGATATTTTCATAGAGTCTGTTTCGATACTTGCATAATAATATGTATCACTTTCGGTCTCTAAATGCTTCTCAATATAATAATTTTTTAAAGTGAGTGTTGCGCGTATTGCTATTCCGCCTAAAATATATTCATCTGCTTGACTTAATTTATCTTGTAAAACATTATAAATTTGCAAAAAACTATTTTTTTGGAATCCAATATCCTTTTTAAGTGTATCATTTAAAAATATTGCAAAAAACATTGGTTGATTATCATTTCCAAGAAGTCTAGGCAAAACATTTGGCATATCAGGGAAAAATACCAAACGCCAATAAAAATCTACTTCATCTGGATACATCTGCCATTCTAACACACCGCTTAGTGTTATCGTCCCATTGTAATATATCTTAGATTCTGTCTCTTTATCTTTATGTAGGGTGCTTGTATAAGAAGTTTGATTGGATAGCATATCTTGAAAATGTGGCACACTGCCATCAGCATACATAACATTAATAATAAAAAACATAAAGATTGTTAAACGCATTATTGCTCCTTAGGTGGATAGGATTCAATCCTATCGTTTTCTTTAATTTGAATAATAAATTTTTTAATTGTGCTTTTTGCCAAATTATTCGCACCAAGTGCATAATTTTAAATGCTTCTGTATCGTGTTGAATAAGAGCTATATACAATCTTGCAATGGCATTAATTGTGCTATCTCTATCTTTTGCTATCCACTTTTCTTTTGTCCATCTTAATTCATTTGCTGGTAAAAGACAACCTGTGCTCCATTCTCCCGTATCACCATAATGTATCAAAATTCCATCTCGATTTTTTCCTATTACGCTATTGTTTTTGCCTTTAAGCTTCAATTGTGGAACAATGTGAATATGCTTAGTTCCAAAAGTTTTCCTATCATCTTTATTATGTTTGCAGCTTACAATATTGCAAGATAATTGTTCTATAAATTTAATAGATATAATTTCTTTGGATTCGTTAGATTTGGCTTGATTTATAATAATAGATTTGCTTTTATCAAACGCAATATCAGGAATCTTATTTTCTATTGTTACACTGCCTTTATTTATATCATCGGCTGTAAGGGTTATCTTTTGAGAGGGAGAATTGTTTGCTTCTTTGCTATCTTTAAAAGGAATAAAGGATAGATTTACAAAGCAAGGATTTATTAGTCCTTGTTTTGCTTTATTGATGATAGATTCGCTCATTGTTGTCCTTATGGTTAGTGTGCCATTATCTAGTTTTGCCATAGTTGTTTGTTTGGAATGTTGATTATAGCAAAAAATAGGTGTATTTTTTATTATTGTGTTTTTGCTTTGAGATTGTAGCCCTTGTAAGTTTATATTGCATAGATGAATCTCAAAGTTGCCTTTGTTGCTAAAAGTATCTTGGATTTGATTAAGTTTTAGTTTGATTCCAAAGGTGGAGTAAGTTTTGTTTGGATAATTGTAATAAATCTCACGCTTGCATTTATGGCAAATCAAGTATGGGATATTTTTCACGAATTTGAGTTTTATTAAGTGGCGGAGAATCTTGCGAAAAGTCCGCTTCATAATGCCACCATTCGCTTTTAATTCCCCTAAATCCAGCCTCTTTCATTATCGCTTTTAGCCTCTCTCTATTAGCACATTTTTGAGAATCTGCTTTGGGGCATTTATAATCACTAAATGCCTTTTGGCTAAACTCATCAAACTCGCTAGGCATCGCTAAAATCTCACCATTTTCATTTGCCAATCCAACATCAAGTGCGATTGCTCGCGAATGATTTGAGCCATTTTTATACGGATTTGCCACAAATCGCTCATCACTTATCTTTTCCCACGCTTTTATTTGTGCGCTATGCGGACGAAAGCAGTCAAAAAATACGATTTTTACTCGCTCCCTGCTTGCAATCTCGCTAAGCATTTTTGCGCGCTCACTCAAATCATTATGTAAAAAGCATTTATCTAATCCAAAATGTTCGTAAAGATTCACGCCCATAAAATTATCTATCGTGCCATATCGTAAATCGTGGATAAAATTACTAGATTGCGCTTGAAATAGATTTGGGTAAATGGGATTGGCAAATATTTCACACACAAGCACACAGCAAATCACTACGATTCGCTTCATTTTATCTTTTGAGATTTTGTTTCTTTGCACTTTGCCTCACTTACACTCTTTGCAGTATTTTTTTATGATTCGCTCTACTTCGGCGTTGTATTCTTTGGAATCATAAATTTCTAGGCAAACATAAAACCTTGAAAAATTGCCGTTACTATAATGTGCAAATATTGTTTCATTGTCTATGCGTGATTTGTTATCTATATATGATTTAAGTTCTGGCAATATTTGATTTTCCAACCCTTTCCACATTAGCCCTATTTTGTAATTATATCGACCTAGTATGCTAATATTTGGTTGCACTTTACTAAAATCTTCTCCTGTTATACAATACTCTATACCTATCCTTTTTACAATTAGTATTTTTTTTTCATAAGAATAACTTGCCTTATTTATTTTCCCTGCAAGCTCTCCATTAAATTCTAAATCACCCGCATTAAGATATATCATCACTATCAAAAATAACCATATTGTCTTTTTCATCTGCATTTTTGCTTATTTTAGCTCCCAAAAATAGAATTTCTATATAGATTCACTCACATTCTTTGCAGTATTTTTTCACAATGCGCTCCACTTCGGCGTCAAATTCTTTATTTTCATACACCAAATCAAAGCAAGCATTTACATAACCCTTATGCGAAAATTCGACAATAACCTTATAATATTCATCTATATATGCTTTTACTTCATCTAATGCCTCACCTCCCAAAAGCCTTGTCATATTATCTATATGTCTTAGGTTTATTATATCTTGTGGCATTTTTTTACCACAGCCTGATGACATAGTTTTATCCACACTTGAAGTGTATTTTAAGCAATGGGCTAAAGCCCATCTTTTATAGTATTTGATTGGATTTTGTATAAAAGACTTTTCAGCAATGCTTTGCTCTGTGCTTCCACTTTTAGTGCAAGAGTAAGTGTCGGCTAATGTAGGGGGTTCAGCATTTGCGCTAAAAATAAGGCATAACAAAATAGTATAAAGCAATTTTTTCATTATGAAAACTCCCAAAAATAAAGTGTTTTTACAAAAACATACTCTCTTTTGTCGGGTAAAAATTCGCTTTCATCGACAAAATCATTATTTTCCCATAGTGTTATATGCCCAAAAGCATCACCCCAAGCCTCTATTTCTAAAGCTATAATGCCTTTTTTGCCGTTTAGATTTGTGTGAAATTTTTCATTATCTTGTCGTATTTCATCGACTCGTGTTTGATTAATATTTTTTTGTTTAACACTAATTTGTCATAGGATTCATCGTAAAATGTGTGATAAAAATTCGCACCATTAGTTGCTGAATATGTTTCTAACTCTCCAAAATGTTCGCTTTCTTTTAAAAATGTTACCATATCTTTAACTTTTATTAAAATCCTATCATCATTAGTGTTTTTCCCAGCGTATGCCAAATCGGCAGATTCCATACCTTTTAATCTTTTAATGGATATTCCATAGTCATATAGTGCTTTACTTAGTCTTGCGGTGCAAGTATTTATGCGTTGATATGGGCTATTCATAAACAAATCATAAATAGCCCCCTTGATTCTATAATATCTTATTTCAGCATCAATAAAATCCTTTTCTTCATATCTAAAAATATTATCTTTGCTTTTTACCCACCTATCTAACCTACCTTCTTCTTGCTCTATCCTATTTTTAGATTCTATTCTGTCGTTAGTGTTTATTTTGTGCATATTGAGATAATATTTCTTAAATTTTTCCCATTCTTGCCATTTTACAAAATCTCTAATTGCCATATCATCATTACTTGCATATCGTTGTGGTAGTGGTGTTAGTATTTCACTAGAATCTTCGCTAGATTCGCCTAAATCTGCATTAAATTCATTTGAATTATCGCTAATTTCATTCACAGATTCGGCTATATCCTCATCAATCTCAAATATATCCTTTGCTTTTGGCTCGTCTTGCAAGATAAGTGGTGAGCCTTTATCTGTGATGACTTGAGAGATTGCTTGGGCTAGGACTATTTTTTGATTATCAATTTCTAGCAATGTAGAGCAAATCGAATTTGGGATATTAACTAATTTCGTGCAAGGACTTGGGATTCCAGCAATATTATTAGCACAGCCTATAATGACAGCATTTGCTAAATCTTGCAAACTTATCAATCCAGCGTCATTATTATTAGAATCTTGCACACACATTAAATCTTTTGTGCTTGATTGAAGTAAGACTTTGCCTTTGTGGAGGCATTCTAAGATGTCTGATTCTAATAAGGGATTTGGCATTGTAGATTCTTTATTTGCACCCTTTGCAGTATTTTTTTACGATTCGTTCGATTTCGGCTTGGTATTTGGAGGATTCATAGATTTCTATGCAAGTGATTATATGGGTTAAACTGCCAAACACCATTTCTTTTTTTGCTTTTTTTACATAGTCAGAAAGCTCTCTTTGCGCGAGGTAAAATTTACCATCGCCAAAAATAGGGTAAAAGATTCTTGTATAATATCCAGTATCGTGCAAACTACTTATAGGTCTGCCATTGTCAAATTTTTCATCGTATAGACAAGAAATCATTCCGTCTTTTTTAAATGCAAGCACTCGCTCATCAAATGAATAGTTATTTTTATATCTATGCTTTGGCTCAAGCTCATATCCCACTAAATACACACAGAAAGCAAACGCTAACAATATAATCTTTTTCATACTTTGACTCCTTTATTTTAGCTCCCAAAAGAACAATTCTTTTGCTAAAAATTCTACACCATCATCTATGCCACCTAGATAGTTTATGTTTCTATTGTTTCGCACATCGACAAATTCATTTGTATCCCATAGTGTTGAATGCCAAAAACTTTTAAGATATTTTTTATCACGGAATCTCCCTCCACCAATGGTTACCAAACCTTTAGACTTTAAATCTTTTAATTTTTGCAAAAGTGTTTTATTGCGAGATAATAGGACATCATACGATTTTATTTCATATAAACTTTCTTTAAATTCTGGTTGCCTCCATTGTTGTAGCAAAAAATCTCTCATATCAATTACTCCCAATATGTAAAGCAATTCTTTTTGTTCTATTATAGCACCGCCAACAGAGCCAAATTCCCTTTTTTTGATTGTATTATGTAATGACATTCTACCAAAATTTAGAGCATAACTTATTTGTAAAGTGCAAGTATTTCTGTAATATTCTCTATTTCCCTTAAAATATCTTAAAGCTTCACCTCCCACCTTCTCATATCTTGCTTGTGATACTTTTGTTTTATTTGCAATTTCGTGTGCTTTTTGTCTTGCAATCCATTCTTGTTCGCCCTTTTTTATGAATTTATTTTTCTCGTCATTGAAAACAACTTCATATGCCTTGTCAATATCACTTTTGTCTATTTTATTGATTTCATCATACGCCCTTTTGACTTTGTCCCAGTTGGGTCTTTTGCATTTTATGCTTGCATTTTTTGTGCCACAAGTTGCCCTCCATTCTACTACTGCCATTATCTATCCTTAACTACATTTTTAACTATTACTTCATTGTTTTGTATTTTGCCACAAACAACAAACTTTTGATTATCGCTAGATTCTAACATAACTTTTACCTCTTCCCCATTCTCATACCCACTTGTAACGATATGTAAATTCATATCATTGCTATGTCTTGAATCATCGTCCCCTAATTTTATCATTTCTTTTCCATAACTAAAATACATTTCTAGGATTTCTTTTTGGGAATCTTGTGTGGATTGTGAATCTTTGCTTGATTTTGCGTTAGATTCGCTTGAATCTGCATTTGAATCTACGCTAGATTCTGCACTATCATTGTCATTTTGTGCATTATTAAATTCTACTATATCCTCATCAAGTTCTAATATATCCTTTGCCTTTGGTTCTCCTTGTAAGATTAAAGGTGAGCCTTTATCTGTGATGACTTGTGAGGTTGCTTGGGCTAAGACTATTTTTTGATTATCAATTTCTAGTAAGGTGGAACAAATAGAATTTGGGATATTAACTAATTTCGTGCAAGGATTTGGAATGCCAACTATATTATTAGTGCAGCCTATAATGACAGCATTTGCTAAATCTTGCAAACTTATCAATCCAGCGTCATTATTATTAGAATCTTGCACACACATTAAATCTTTTGTGCTTGATTGTAAGATAACTTTGCCTTTGTGGATACATTCTATTTTATCTGTTTCTAGTAGGGGGTTTAAAGGTGGCATTGTAGATTCACTCACATTCTTTGCAGTATTTTTTGATGATTCGCTCTATTACATATTCAAGTGTAATCAAACCATTGATTTTGCTTGAGGGTATTACTAAATTTAAACAGCGATTTACTTTGTCTTTTTCAAAATAGTCTTTTTTTGAATCTATGTAGCTTTTTAGTTCTTTTAGTGGTTCAATACCTTTAACATAGGCAATTTTATCAATATCTAACATCGTATCAAAAGTTATCATAGCATTATTTTCTACTTTGTAATATCCCAAACAATATCCAATAGTCCAAGCCTTGTAATAATACCGTGCATTCATCTTAAAAACTAGTAATTGACTAGACAATACATCGCTTGGATTATATGAATGCGAAAGATTATCTGCATTTGTATTTACAGCTAAAAAATAACTTACCAATATAATCATAATCATCTTTTTCATTTCATATCCCAAAAATAGCATTCTTTGATAATGTAATCTGCCGTCTCTTCCAGATAATTTTCGCTTATGCCAATATTTACATCGACAAAGTTATCTGTATCCCATAGCGTAGTATGTCTTAGCCCATTTGTGCCAATCATTGCTATAATTCCTTTTATTTGTAATGACTGCAATTCACTTAAAAAAGTTTCATTGTCTGCCTTTGTCGTCATATTTTTATAAAAATCCTCCGAACAACCACATTTGATTTTTTGTTTGACTTGATTAAAGGTAGGTTTCTGCCAAGTAAGTTTTTTCCAATTTTTGTTAAGCAAATCTACAATATCAAGAACACCTAAATAGTAAAGTTGTTTGTCGTCTCCCGTATAATTCCTGCCTATAAGCTGATTTGTCATAGATTTTATTGGAATATTGGTTTGATTTAGAGCATAACTTATGCGCAAAGCACAAGTATTATAGTAAGTATCCCAATCATTTATAAATTGCTGATAAGCTCCACCCCCAACATTAAAATACCTTATTTCTGGAGGTATGTATTTATTAAGTTTTTCGGTGTATTTAGCCATTTGCTCTTTAGATAATCGATTTTTGATTAGTGCATCATAAAGTCTATTCCTAGATTCTGTCATTTTACTGCCATCAATATTGTCCAATTTGCTTATTTTTTCATAAGCCTTTTTGCAAACATCAAAACTTGGTCTTTGTATTCTTATTATTGCTTCTTTATTGCCACACCTTACTTTACAAACCAACATTTTTTACTCCTTATTTTTTGTAAATACATTATATATCGCTATTTCGCCATTTTTATTTACTATGCCACTTGCATTGATTATCCTACCATCGTCAGATTCTAGTGTGATTGCTAGTGATTCGCCTAGATTGTATCCTTGTGTAAGGATATGCAGATTCACATCGCTTTCTATTTTGGAATCTGTTTTTATTTTCTTGCAATTCTCCCCATAGCTAAAATACATTTCTAGGATTTCTTTTTGTGAATCCTTGTTTGAATTTTTACTAGATTTTGCATTAGATTCGCTTGAATCTTCGCTAGATTCACTTGTGGATTTTGCGTTATTGTTTTGTGGATTTTGCTTTATGTTTCATTTGGGCGACTCACAATAGCGCGAAATTTAAGTGCTAAAATGCACAGAACTCCACAAAAAAAGCAAGCAAATCGTTACAAAAATGAGCGTGCAGATAAGTTTTTTGCGCTTAAAAAGTGTATAAAGTCCAGCCAAACTAAATGCCACAAAAAGCCCTGCTAGTGTGCGCCAAAGATAAATTTCATCATCATCAACATAAGTAGCTTTGTTGCGTGGCACTTCATCAAACAAACCCCAAACATTAGACACCGCAATGCCGACAAAAAAGCACACATAAGGATAAAAAAGCCAAAAATTTGGGAATTTTTTATGCAAAATAAGACTTGCCAAACCCACGATACAAAGTATTATCGCAAATGTAAGGGCAAAAAAGTCCTTTAAATTTATTCCTTTAAGTGGGGCAAGTAAAAATATCTCAACAAGCGCGTAAGCAAAAAGGCAAAGCCAAAAGCTCCAAAAAATAAAGAGCAAAACCCTTGCTCTACGCCCTTGCGAATAAAGTGTGTCCGCCCCTGCGACAACGAAAAATAATAAAAAAATTAAATCCAAAAATTCCATATTGATAAATTTTAATTAAAAATGCTCTCATCTAAATTTTCAAGCTCTTTTGGGCTTAATCTCTTTATAAAGCAGCTTGGATTGCTTGCCGAGCAAACATTATCATCGCCATCAATGCCACATTCATAATCATCAACACCACTATCACAATCCTTAGTAAAGTAGTGCTTTGCTTTTGCGTTATTTTGTTTTACTTCTTTATTGCTCACCACTTCGCCAAAAAGATAAATTTGCGCTAAACGCATACAACCCACGCCCAAAGCACACGCCTTATCATAATAATGCAAGGCTTGTTTTTGGTTGATAAGCTCAGGCATATTATAACTCACATAATACGACTCCCTATTATCATCATAGGCTTTGGCAAATTTATCGCACACCACGCCACTTTGCAAATCATCACAACCTGCCTTAAAATAATCAAGCATATATTGCTTTCGCTCCGCTTTGTCATCTTTATCATCACGCGTAGCTTCTATACGCGCCAAAGTAGCTAGATATTCAGCGTCTTTTATGTTAAGTTTGCCTTGAATTTTGGCATTTTTAAGCAATAAATACAGCTTTTTGCCAAAATCCCTTGCCACCGCATAATCTTGCTTTGGTTTATAAAAATAATAAAAAGCCGCTCCATTCATACAGCTGCGAGCGTCTCCTAGCTCGCAAGCCTTTTGCGCTACGGCTTGAAATTTAGGCGCATAGATTTTATGAACCTCTCCATCATAAGAGCGCAAAATTTCTATGTAGTCAATATCCCAACTCAACAACAAGCCGTAATAAAAAGAAGTCAGCATAGCACAGCTTTGAGTGTCATTTGCGTTGCAATCTTTTTCAAATTCAGCGATAATCTCATCGCGCGCCGATGAAGCCATTTGCAAGATTTTCGGATTTAAAGAACCTGTTTGGTGAGAGAGTAAATCCAACTTTTGAATGTAATAAGAGCCTTTTTCATCTTTTGGCAGTGCCAGCACGGCGCGGATATATCGCTGTGCTGTTTTGTCGCGCTCATCGCAAGCTTGGGGGACAATGTAGCTAAACCTATGACACATATCCCAAAAATCGTCCATAAAATCCCACAGCTGATAAGGCTTTGGCTCATTTAGCTCACTCAATTCTATCTTTTTTAGCTCAAAACAAGCGGGTTTGTCGTGTGATTCACATAAAGATTGTAACGATTCTTTGCTTTTTTGCGTTGTCGCTTTGTTATAACACGCACTACATACAATCGCCACGACTGCTAATCCTAACATTTTGCTTAATTTTTGCATTTTTCACGCTCCGTTTAAAATTTAAATTTTAAAAGGCACAATTTTAGCGAAAAATTGCCCTTTTTAGATTCGCGCACCCTTTTAGATTCGCACCAAATTCACGCGAATCTAAATTGCAAATTCGCGCTAGATTTAGGGCAAAATCATAATCTTTGTGCCGACTTTGACGCTCTCATATAGCTCTTTGATTTCATCATTTAGCACCGCGATACAGCCATCTGTCCAATCACCCGCAATGTAGCTTAACTTCCCCAAAAATCCAAGCCCATTACGCAATCCGTGAATCTTTATATCGCCTCCCGCACTCACGCCACGCGCCTTTGCCTGTGCTAAATCTGCACTATTTGGATAAGAAATGCCAAGATTAAGATAAAAGCGCGATTTTGGATTTTTGCTATCAATGAGATAAAGCCCCTCAGGCGTCTTGCTATCGCCATCTTGCGTTTTGTGTCCTTGAGGATTGCCACCTAGTGCGATATGATAGGTTTTGGCGACATAGATTTCGCCGTTTGTAGAATCTTTTGCCAACACTTTTAGCACTCTATCGCTTTTTTTGACAAGCAATGAATCGATTACATCGCCTTTAAGTGCGCCTTGCAATGAATGCAAATCGCTTTGATTTACATTTAAAATCTTCACGCTTATAACCGCACCAAAAGCCATAGCAACTGCCACGACAATTAAAATCGCTAAACTTAACTTTTTTATTTTTTGCACTCCCATTTTTTATGATTCATTCATCAAAATCAATCTGTGATTTATGGATAAATCCCGCTTTTGCGTCCTTTGTCTTGCGCGTATTTGGCGGGAAATAAATTACTTTATACCATTCTTTATCATATATATCAATCTTTTGATTTTGATTAAATCCTAGCAAACGCGTTTGTGGGACTTCTATCACTAAAATATCGCTAAAGTCTTTTTTGTAGATTCGTGCTATAATCGCACCATTTGGGGATTCTCGCAGATTTACAAAATCATCGTTTGTTTTAAGCTGAAATACCCTTAAAGCATTCGCGCTTATCATTTCTGCTTCTAAATATTGCTCTAATGTTTCGTATTTCTTTTCGCTTAATTTTTTGATAAATTTAATATTATCAGCTACAAGATAGCTTTCATAGCTTCCACTGCCACACGCAGAATAGTCTGCTATCAAAGCTATATCTTGCTGTTGATTGCTCCAAACATCGCTTATATATCCGCTCATATTTGCCACTTCAAACTCCACTTTATAGCTCACCTCCCCAGCAAATCCATCAAGCAGCCATTTGGGAATCTTTGCTAATACTTCTTTTTGATTGCGCGAAGTGGGCTTTATCTGCAAATTACTATATGTCAAAAATTCCATTTCAGTTAAGAATAAATCCTCATTTTTAAATGAAACATACATAGGCATATCATCGCAACCTTCAAAATATGTGTAGTTTGGCTTGATGGTAAGCGTGCCTTTTAGCTTAATGGGAGCTTTTAGGCGATAGGGACAAAATCTCTCGGCTTCATTGTTAAAGCAAGTCCATTTCGCGACTTTTTGCCCTTTGTTATTGGTGATGATTTCATACCACAAAGGCGTGAAGTGCTTTTTAGCAAAAGCGAGTCTTGCCAAAGCATCAGGTGAATCATCATAATAAAGAGCTTTGGCTAAAAATTGTAGCCAATATTCATTTTGCTCTTTTTTAATTTGCTCTAATCTCTCTAAACTAATAATATCCTCATCCTCTGCCACCGCTATATTTGCCAACAAGCAAAGGCATAGAATCATTAAAATTTTGCTTATATTTTGCATTACTCACACTCCATTATTTTTGATTTAGATTCGCGCCAATCTTGCAAATCTTGCTAAAATTCGCGCCTTCACGCCCTTTCATATTTTTCAATGATACATTTCAAAATGAGCGCGATGATTGAAAGTAGCGTTAGCACACTTGCCACAGCAAACGCCGCCGTGTAGAGATAATCATTGTAGAGAATCTCAATGTATAAAGGCATCGTGGTGGTTAGCCCTATGATTTTCCCGCTTACCACCGCCACCGCGCCAAATTCGCCGATTACCCGCGCATTTGTCAGCACGACACCATAGAAAAGCCCCCATTTGATATTTGGCAAAGTTACCTTAAAAAAGCTCTGCCAGCCGTTTGCGCCAAGACTTATGGCGGCTTCCTCTTCTTCTTTGCCCTGCTCTTGCATTAGGGCGATGAGTTCTTTGGCGACAAATGGAAAGGTTACAAACGCGCTTGCTAGGATTATCGCAGGGAGGGCGAAAATGATTTTTATATCCCACGCGTTTAAAATTTCCCCAAAAAACCCGCTATTGCCAAAGAGTAGCACAAAGCAAAGCCCCACAATCACGGGTGAAACGGCAAAGGGAATCTCAATAAGACTTGATAATATAAATTTGCCTTTAAACTCAAACTTTGCGATAGAGTATGCGATAAAAGTGCCAAAAATTGCATTAAGCGGGACAACAAACGCCACGCAGGTAAGCGTCAAAAGAATCGCTTTAATCGTGTATTCATCGCTTAACGCCTCCCAATACACAGCAATTCCCTCGCTAAATGCCTCCACAAAGACGATGATTAAAGGCAGTGCTACCATAATGCCTAAAAAAATAAAGCTAATGCCAATGCAAACATATTGCAATGCCTTTGGCTCGACATTTCTCATTTCTACCCCTTTTGAATTACTACAAATCACGCGCGTTTTTGCCACTGCCCTAGCAAATTTATAAGCAACAAAATCACAAACGCTACGGTTATCATAAATACGCCCACCGCGCTCCCACCTAGATAATCAAACGAATCCAGCTTTTTAACGATTAAAAGTGGCAGTATTTCGCTTTCAAATGGGATATTGTTTGAGACAAAAATCACTGAGCCATACTCGCCAAGCCCCCGCGCAAAGGCTAATGCGAATCCTATCAGCGCAGAGGGGATTAAAGATGGCAAAATCACAAAATAAAAGCTCTGATAAAAGTTCGCTCCCAAGCTCCCTGCTGCTTCTAAACTCTCTTTATCCAAATCCTTTATCACAGGCTCTAGCGTGCGAATCACAAAGGGAATCCCCACAAAGATAAGTGCCACGACAACCGCTACAAAACTGCGCCCCTCTAAATCCACGCCAATTAGCAAAAATGCCTTGCCGACTATGCCGTTGCTAGATAGCAAAAAAGCGATTGCGATTCCCGCTACGGCGGTGGGGAGTGCGAAAGGCAAGTCGATTAGGGCTTCTAAAAGCCGTTTGCCAAAAAAGTCATATCGCGCCAAGCTCCACGCCACGATAAATCCTAAAATGAGATTGATAGTCGCGGCAAAAAGCGCGGTTGAAAGCGAGAATTTTAACGCGCTTAACACTTGCGAATCGCTAATGATTTCTACAAATTTTGCCCATTCAAGCTTAAAGCTAAAGGCAAAAAGCGCGATTAGTGGGATAATCACAAGCAGACTAAAATATGTCATTCCAAGCCCAAAGCTAAGTCCAAAGCCCTGCAAAATCGATGGTTTTTTAGCAAAGGATTTGTTTGCAATGTAAGAAAGATTCATTTGCCCTGCTCCTCGCTAACCCTATAAAAAATTTTATTTTTTAGCACAATACCTTTAAGCGACACACAATCGCTTAAATTTCCACTGATTTTTAGTCTTTGTTCTTTATCGTTTTCATCTATGGGCTCATCTTGGATTCTAATCGACAAAGCGCATTTGCCTTTATCATAGCCCTCATTCCAAAATTCTACCGCGTCATAACCAACGCCATTTTCCGCAGTATCACTCTCACCGCCAAGATAGCTATTTGGATGGACATTTGCCCTGCCTTTGAGAAGCAATTTTCCATTGTGGATTATCTCAAAATCTATCACCCTAAACATAAAATAATCGCTCATTTCTGCAATCCACTTTTTTGTGCCTTGCAACTCTTGAATCTTGATTGTTATGCCATCATTTTGTTTGGATTTAAAAGTGTGAATCTGTGCTTGATTTGTGGCTAGATTCTCCGCACCAAACGCCACACTACACGTTAAAAATATAAATGCTAGTAGTTTTTTCATCTTGTTTTTTCTCCTTTGTTTATTGTATTGCTATTAAGCGTAGGTAATGTGTAGTTGGAATTATAGCAAATGAGAATCTAGGAATGGCTCTTTCCATAACTTGCGTTCCAGCTTCATAGCTTTTTTGAATAAGCCAATCTACACCGCCTTTATAATTTCCACTCACATTTTGTTGTAAATCTTGTGTAGCATTTGCAATTGCTTTGATAATGGCATTTGCGGGGTATTCTACAAGTGTGCTAAAGTAATTAATATAAGTTGATGGATTTTTAGCTACCCAATTAAAAAATCCTAGATACAGCAAAAAGACTATAAGTTGGGCTAGATTCTTCCAATTTAAAAAATCTCCCTCTTGGATCTTTTTCACACAATAAATTACAATCAAAGTAATACCAATAAAATTCAAAAGCTCTGTAAGGCGGAATAGACTTGCTAGATTTGGAATAATATTATTGACAAATTTATTGCTTATGCTTATAAATAAGTCCATAATGAAGTTATAAATATTAACCATTTAAGAATTCCTCTTTCCACAATGGGTTATTGCTAAGTTTGAGTTTTTTGATTCTTTGCACTGATTCTGAATTAGAGGAGAGGATTTTGAGATATTTGCCAAGTTTGGCAAGATTGACATCAATGATATTGCTTTGATTTTCAATTAGATTTTTAATCAACACTTTTCTTTCATTCTGCCCTGTATTAAGCAAGAAAGCTTGTTCGTTTTGAGTGAGGTGGATATTGTATTTATTGAATACTTCAATATCTTTGGTAGGAAATATAATAATATTGCCTAGATTGCGGATAAAAGAATCTGCATTTTTGACATTATCAAGTTGGTGCATATCTTGAAATGCCATTGCAAGCACACCATTTAGCTTTCGCGCTTGGGTAAGTGTAAGATTGATTCTTTCATTAAACACTTCATTTGAGAGATAGGATTTAAACTCATCAATAAAGATAAAGAAACCTTTATCGCTATTTTTAGCCCGATAGATCATTTTATGAAAAAGATATTGGGCAATCAGTCCTGCATTTTTCTCATCATCAACAATAAAGTCCATATTAAGTGTTGTGAATTTCTTATTAAATTGCAATGCGTCATAAGTTTTATTAAAAAGTGGATTAGCTAGATACCGCTCAAGCTGTATAGGGATATGAGAATCTCCTGTTTTAACAATAGAATCTTTAATATCTTTGAGTGAAAATTCTTTGTTTTGAGGAGTTAAGATTTCATACGCATGTCGCACAACCTTTTCAATCGCTTTAATCTTTTCTGATTCTTCGGCAGTTGTGGCATTAATATTAATGCCAATCATCATACATAACCAGATTGAGAAATGTGATATTTTCACTATCATAGGGTAAAGTGAAAGGATTAATGCAAAAATTATCACCTTGATTGTATTCACCATTTAAAAATTCAGCAACAGAATAAAGCCCATTAAGTCTATCAAGGGCTAAGATGTCAATATCATATTTAAAGAAATTGGCAATCAAAAAAGATACAAGTGTAGTCTTTCCAGCTCCTGTGCCTCCAACTATCATTATATGTCCTACAATGTTTTTTTCTTCATTGATATGAAAATTAAACAAAAATGGCGACATAGATTGATTTTTAATATTGTTACAGACGTATTGCCAAAGCTATTTGTTGTTTTTCCTATATATTCTTTTTCAAATAAAATCATTGATGAAATGGTCTTGCTTGTATGGATTCTTTTGCGCGCATTGAGAAATGATTTATTAGGAAATAAACTAAAAAATGTAGGCTGTAAATTCAATGTCTCATACACAGCAATGAGTCCAGCATTTTTTAATTCATTAATGATGATAGAAGAAGCTTCATTAAGCTCTTCTTTTGATTTGGCTTTGACTAAGATTGTATAAGAGAAGTTCTGCATATACAATCGATCAGAATCTATAAGCTCTTTTAGCTCTCTTAAATCACCTTTTGCTATATTTGGTGCATATTTGATTTTATTTTTGACAATGCTTTGTACTTTTTCTTTGGAGATAGAATCAATACTTAAATATATATCAAGCTCAAAGCTACTATGCAAGATAGATGAGATAGTGAGGCTTGTTATCTCTTCATTATCATAAGCTTTAATACCAATAAAGCGATTAAAGACTCTATTGTTATTAAAATCTTGTATAAAATAATCTTTATGAAATGAGATAGTGCTTGCAATATAAGAATCTGTCAAAAGCCCATTGCTTGGTGTAATTGGAATATAGACTCCATTGATATATTCAGCATACAATCGCAATATCTCAACAGAATCTAATTGCTTTGGTTCATACGCACTGAGTGTTTGTATAACGCGCTCAATCGTAGATTTAATGATAGCAAGCTTATTGGTATAGGTGATATTGTTTTGAGTGTCTTCTTTGATAGAAGTTATAAGCTCAAGCTTTTTCTTTTCAAAAAAGCCTTTTGCTCCTTTATTTTTGGTCTCAAATAAAATAAAGTAATGATTGACAAATACTTTTTCTTTTTTCTCACAGCTATTGATAATCTTCTCAGCATAAGGATTAGCAATATTATATTCTCTATTATAAGTTAATTGTCGGCGTTTCACCACAATACGCGCTTCAATATCATCGCTCAAAGCATTGAGGCATTAATACGCGAAAGCATAAGATCAAGCGTATCATTTTCTGTGATTGCATTATAATTTATGCCTTTGAGTGTAATCCCACCAACAAAATTCTCGGTCTTTGTGAGGACATAAGATTCATCAAATAGTCCTAGAATATTATTCTCCTCACAAATAGAGTATTGATTTGGTAATGAATCAAACAAAAAATTAAAAAGACTCTTTTTGATTTTTTCTGTGAAGTTCATAATAAGCCTTATGGATAATACACATTAATGCCTGTTTTTAATTGCAAGGTATTCATTGCAATATCCACAATGTCATCATCAAAGAATTCAATCACATAAAAAAATACAAGCAATACAAAAAAGAGCGCAAAGCTATAAAGTCCTAGTGAGGATTACTAATTAACCCGCACATTATAGAAATCACCCAAGACTTTATGTTAAGCCTTAAAAACTTCTCTTTTTTAGTCAGCTCTCGTATATTAGCAACGCGTGTTTCGCTTACAATAAGCATTCATTTTTTCTTTTGCTATGAGCTGAAAAGAAAATTTGAAATTGCCTGAGCATTCATAATGCCAAGAGTTGCTAGCACAATGCCTAAACACACAAGAAAAATCTCTTTCCATCGATCAAGATTTTTCATAAAGTAAATTGCTACTGCAATGATAATGATTGTCCCAATAGCTGTAAGGGCTGTTTGTATCCAACTTGATATTTTATTGACTATACTTGTCAAGTCTGCACTAAAAACTACACTTGGCAAGGCTAGGGCAAATATTTTAAGCAATTTTTTCATTACAACCCCCTTGCAAATCTTCTCTATAAGTGATTGCATTGAGCCCTTTTAGAATCTTTGATTTGATGATATTTTTATGAAATGGGTGAGAGAGCTTTGGTGGAATCTCATTAGTAAGATATGTATAAGGCATTCTAATAGTGCATTGAGAATCATTAACTTCTTCAAACTCAAGAAAGATGCCTTTATAATCTATAAATTTATTCTCACTAACCTTTAACTTCCACAATTTATCTTGAATGCTAAAAGTTCTGTTGAAATCTTTTGTGTCTTGTTTGATAATACGATTAACAATGCAATTCATATCTTTAAAGAATCGTGCTGGGAATTGACTAAAATCTTGTTTAGATTCTGTCTCTACTTCTTGACTCTTTGATTGAAAAATCTTTGATTGTTTGTAATCTAGCATACTCAAAAAGACAAGTTGATTCTTTCTAAAGTTATGTTTTATTAAATCTAATGATTGTAATTCTTTGAGCAAAAGATAAATTGTCTTTTCACACACATCAAAGCGATATGAGATGTATTGGATATTAAAAAAGATATTCTTTTGTTCTTTGATTAAAAATATCTCAACCAAATGCAGATAAAATAAAAAAATCTTTGGGTTTTTAAGAGTTTCAAAGTAAAATTGTAACTCTTCTTGGATTTGAAGCCTTTTGAGTTTCTTGTCTAAGTCTAAAGTAACTTGACTACCTAAGCTCTGTGTAGCAATAGCAACATAAGTTTTTCCTTTCCTATTCGAAAAACTTATGCAATACTTAAGAATTGGATTTTTGGCAAAATCTGGCTTTTTGTCGTAAAAAACAACAAAACAAAGTAATCCAAAACATTAACATTCTGTGATATACTTTGCTTTCATCTCAAATAAGGACTCACAATGAAAAAGTTACTTGCAATATTTATGGCGTGTGGTTTGGCTTCTAGCGCGTTTGCCATTGGTGTTGGCAAATTCAAAATCAATCCTGAAATCGGAGCAAGCTTTGGAACAGCAACAAATACAGATACATTTTTAGTCGGTGGTTTTGGTCGTGTCTGGCTTGGAGGAAGCGGAATCACAATCGCCCCACAATTCAAATACAACTACATAATGGGACAAAACGATCTCAAAGGATTTTCAAATATTCAAGTTGGAGGATTGCTAGGATACAAACTTTGGCGTTTCACGCCTTATATCGGTGGAAGCTGGTCAAACTTCGGTAATATCGCTCTAAATAACACAGCCGCCCTAAATTATGGCGTTACTTTTGATATTCCTATTTTGCCTCTAAGTATCGGGCTTGATGCTTCATGGCAAAACCCAAAAATCGCCGGCACAGATATTCGACAATCACAGCACCAAATAGCACTCACACTCGCACTTTATTTTTAGTTTAGCAACCTAAAATCTAGCTTTTCTTACAGCTAGATTCTAAAGAATGTCAAGTCCTGCCAGCTCCTGCTTGATATTTTGCATAAAATTCTTACTATATTCCATATCTTTTGGTAGATTCTCGCTCCATTTTTCCAAAATCCCAGCATAATCCTCAATACTTAATTCACCTTTTAAAATCGCGTATTTGAGATACACCCAATAGGTATTAAGCACATCGCTTTGGCAGTATTGATTGATTTTGTCAATATCATTGTCTTGATAATACAACCTATACACATCAGATCCGCTCACATCGTATTTGCCTACGATTCCAAGCATTTTGCAAACTCCATCGAGATTGAGATTGCGCACAGAGCCAAAATGCCCCAAACTATCGAGTAAATCCGTATGCCACTTCTCGCTATATCGCATTCTATAATTTTTCCATTTACTTTTTGTTTTGGCAGCATTTTCAGACTCATAATACCCAAACGCACACAGATTATACTTCATCGCCCTAAGCATAATCACAGGAATATCAAACCCTCTTCCATTAAAGCTCACCAATCGTGGTTCTTTGCGATTGATAAACCCCAAAAAATCCTCCAAAATCTCTTTTTCCCCGCCTTGTTTTCCAAAGTTTCCAACCTTGATAAAGTTTCCATAATCATCGCAAATCACGCTTGAAATCGCTACGATTTTATGCCAAAAAATAGGCAAAAACTCACTTCCGCTTTTTTCTAACTGCTCTTTGAATGCGATCTGGCAAATCTCAAGATTATTTTTAGATTCTAGATTCATCTTTGCTGCGATCTGCTCGACATCAGGCACACTTTCTACATCAAATACACAAATCATCTTTTCCTCCTTTTGTTTTGCTTTTAGATTCTAAGTTTTTGGGGTTTCCTCATACGAAAATATAGGCAATGAAAGTTTATAATAAATAGCCAAAAGTCGCAAAGTAAATCCCGCAACAATCACTATAATGCTTGCATTATACGCACTCAAATGTGCCAAATTAATCAAGCAATAATAAAGCAATCCGCTCACAATCGCCACTCCTGCATAAAGCTCTTTGCGAAAAACAAGCGGAACAATCCCGCAAAAAATATCGCGCAAAACCCCGCCAAACACAGCCGTGATAACTGCCGCACACACAACCAAAATCACTCCATATCCAGCATTAAGTGCCACTTCTGCACCGATGACTGCAAATACCACAAGCCCAAGCGCATCAAGCACCAAAAACAACTTCTCAAGTCTAGCGATGACTTTTGGTATGAGTGTCGTAAGAAGTGCGGCTATACAGACGACAATGATGTATTCGGGATGCTTGACCCAAGTGAGCGGATAATGCCCAAAAAGCACATCGCGTATAGACCCGCCGCCAATAGCTGCTGCAAGCGCGATAAAAAGCACACCCATTAAGTCCATTTTGTGCCTCCCTGCAATCAATGCCCCACTCATTCCCTCAGCCGTAATTCCGATGATATACAAAATCGTAAGAAACATTCCACCTCAATATATATTGATATAAGCAATTTTGTCGCAATATATCAAAAATTCGCTAAAATTTCACAACATTATCACCCACAAACAAAGGAAAACAAATGCCACCTGTAACGAGATTTGCACCTTCACCCACAGGATATTTACATATCGGCGGACTTCGCACCGCTCTTTTTAATTATCTCTATGCGCGCAAACACAATGGCAAATTTCTTATGCGTATCGAAGATACAGATCTCTTAAGAAACTCCAAAGACGCAGCCAAAGCCATTGTAGAGTCGTTTAAATGGGTAGGCTTAGAATATGATGGTGAGATCATCTACCAAAGCCAGCGATTTGATATTTACAAACAATACGCACAATCGCTTATCCAAAATGGCAAGGCATATTACTGCTATATGAGTAAAGAAGAGCTTGAGGCATTGCGAGAATCCCAACGAGCAAGCGGACAAACCCCAAAATATGACAATCGCTATCGTGATTTCACAGGAGAGCCACCAAGCGGAATACAGCCAGTGATAAGAATTAAAGCTCCGCTAGAAGGTGAGATAAGCTTTGTTGATGGTGTCAAAGGCAAAATCAGTGTGCAAGCAAAAGAGCTTGATGATTTTATCATTATGCGCAGTGATGGTAGCCCAACTTATAATTTTGTCGTAACAATCGATGATGCGCTTATGGGCGTAACTGATGTAATCCGCGGTGATGATCACACCTCAAACACACCCAAACAAATCATCATTTACAACGCGCTTGGCTTTGATATTCCTCGATTCTATCATATACCTATGATCCTCAATCCCGAGGGCAAAAAGCTTAGCAAGCGCGATGGCGCAATGGGCGTTATGGATTATAAATTAATGGGATATTTGCCTGAGGCGATTTTAAATTTTCTTGTGCGACTTGGGTGGAGCCATGAGGATAAAGAGATTTTCTCACTTCAAGAAATGATTGAACTTTTTGATTGCAATGCGCTTAATTCCTCTCCGAGTCGCTATAATCAAGAAAAATTCCTTTGGCTCAATCAGCACTATATCCAGCAATACCCAAATGATAAGCTTGAAGTGCTATTGCAGGATTTTGGTATAACCCCGCTCAAAGACAAACATAAAAGAGATATTTTATTTGCCGCACTCAAAGACAGAAGCAAAACCCTTGTCGAATTTGCCTCACAGCAAAAAGAAATCCTCTCACGCCCACAAAGCTATGATGAAAAAATGCGCGCCAAACTTGATACAAATACGATTATATGGCTTCAAAATCTACTACAACAATCAAGATTCTACGAAATAGAAGATGTCAAAGCAATGGAGGAATTTTTGCATAACTTTGCAGAATCTCATGATATAAAAATTGGCAAATTAATGCCGGCTTTGCGTTTGGCACTCTTAGGCAAAGGTGGAGGTATAGGGGTTTGCGAGGCAATTATTATCATAGGAGCAGATGAGACAAAGCAAAGGATTGAGTGTTTTATTGATGCGCGTTAGTCTAGATTCTAATTTCCAGAGAATCTAAATCCTCTCTTTTTTGCTATGCAACTCTAGGACTTTGCCCAAACGCTTTGCTTGAGAAGACATATTTCAGGGAGTTTGAATTTTTTAGCCCTGCGATGAACTTCGAGATTCTATCTTGTCTAAAAATTTCTACACAACCCCAAAATCTGCCTAAAAATAGAGGATTTTTTACACGCTCTTTTTGTGTTTGCATAGAATCTAGATTCTGCTTGCGCTTAAAATGACAATAAAACAACATAGATTCTACTTTGTATGGGGAGTGTCTAAAAACTCATAAGAAATATTTGTCCAATTAGCAGGATCAAAAATATTGCCCTTTACCTTCCATAAGCTTTCTAATATATAGTGTGTTGGCGCATGTCTATCGTGCTGAAAATATTTTGGATAAAAATGCACGACTTCACGATTTTGTGGGTAATGTGTCAATATATTATCTGGCACATTTGGGCAGCCACCTATAAAAGAACATATTATGCTTGCTGTGTCTGTATTACTCATAAGTCTGCTATCTGTGCGCAAATTACCGCGAGATTTTGGCTCTTTGACAAGCAATAATGTATCTGTATAGTAGCCGGGGAATTTATTACCTGCAATTTTTAGCTGTGGATAACTATCAGCACGTCCATGATCGCTTACAATAATAAATAATGTATTGTCATAAATATTTTTATTTTTAAGCCATAAAATCCATTTATCCACTTCTTTAAGGGCGCAGACTTCAGAGTTGTATTTGCCCCAAAATAGCTTTGGTATGAGGTCTCTGTATTGCTGTGGTAAATTTGGAGTTGGTCGTATTGAAGGTTTGCATAACTCATTAAAAGCAAAAGAATCATGAGAAATTCCGCTTGCTATAAGTTTTAGGGTTGGGGTAGTTGCACCAAGTGTTGAATTATCGACAATAGAAGTGAGCTGAGCGATATGAAATGTAGCTGCTTTGATTACTGTTGTGGAGCTTTTTTTCTCGCCTGTATGAAGCCTCCAGCTTGTATCCTCGACATTGAGGACTCTTACTCTAAACACATAAGGACTAAATTTAAATAATCCAAAAGAGATAAAATCAAGAAGTGAAATATCATCGCTGACTTCAGCGATTGCCTGCTCCAAACTGAAATTATAGTTTTTTTCATAAAGATTCAAATAATATGCTCCATCTTGACTTTTTGTGGCAATAAAGTGATTTTTATTGTGGGTTATTTTATCTGCTGGGTCAATACCATAAATATCCATACCTACTTGGTAATTGTGCGCTAAAAATGAATTTATAATATTAGGAAAAGCTCTCATACGCTCATCATCTAGGTTTTTAGGCATTCTTTTGTTGATTTCATACGCACTATAATATTCTCCACCAAATACAGAAGGCAAAGAAGTGTGAGTAAAAGAGGAAGCTGTGGTTGTATTATCAAAATACACAAAGCCATCAAGCTGATGGTAAAGATTTGGATTTTGTTCTAAAAGGATTTTTAAATGCGAACCTGTAAAAGCATCAAACATAAGCACAATAATATTGAGATTGTTTTTAGAAAATTTTGAGAGATAGGGGTTTGGATTGATTGAAGTTGCTTGTTTTGTTTGTTGGGCTGAATGGTTTTGCTGTGCTTTAAATGTCGAAGTGATATTGTAGATTTTACAAACATCAATACAAGCAACAATAACCAATACAAGTAATAGAATCTGCATGCATTTTAATAAAAAATGTAAAGAGAATCTTAAAATCACAAAAATCATACAACATGAAAGAACGCCGATAGCCAAATCAATATATTTATGAATGCGCTCAATCATAATTCCTGAAATATCTAAAAACATCATAGCTTCCATTGCGCCATAGCTTTGGGCTGTAACCACATTATAATCCAAGATAAAAGTATAAACTAATCCTATAAGTAAGATTACACTTACTGCAAAAGTCCCAAGCTTTAGTAATCTTGTATTATAAAAAAAGCTTGTGAGATATATACATACAAAGCTACTAAGCAAAAAGATTCCAAAAAGTGCAGAGAGTGTGGCACTTGTCTGTGTAGGGTCAAACTGACTCACATCAGAGCTATATACCGCAAAGGGTGAAAATACACAGATTAAAAAGGAGATATTTAAAATCGCAAAGATTGAGATATTTATGTAAAGTGATTTGTTTGTATTGTCATTGCTAGAATCTACATTAATAGATTTATGGCAACACACACCTTTTGTCATTGCGAGCTTCACTTGTGAAGCGTGGCAATCTATAGAATCCACTTTGTCATTGCGAGTGTGAGCGAAGAATCTAGTATTTGCGGATTCTTCAGTCATGCTTTGCACTCCTTCAGAATGACAAGTAGTTGGCTTATGGCAAGATGATGATTCTTTGCTTGAATCACAATGATGATGAATTACACTAAAGATTTTGCTTGTCTCTTGTGATTTATTTCTGCGCAATGACAATTTATAATTATTTATCACACTTTTTAGCAAATAAAAAAGTGTATTTATCGTCCAATACAGCACAAGCGCGCTAGGCATATTATAAAGTAGCACCAAAAATATTAGCGCAATAAGCGTGCCTTGGATCCTAGCAGCCCTCTCTTTACTAGAGATAAAGACATTTAGCAAAGTAAATATTGTCATTAAAAGCGGCAATATATGCAGATTTGCAAAAAGCACAGAATCTGGCTTGCTCAAATCATTTATCCAAAGAAAAGAGATACCCTCAAATACAGAGCTTTTACTAATGACTGCAGCAATCGCGATAAAAAATGGAATTTGCAGTGCTAGTCCCCCAAGTCCTCGCAATGCAAAAATAGGGTGATAGTGGTTTTGGCGGTAGAGTGTTTTAGTAAAAGCATGGAGCTTTGCGCCTTTATAGACACTCTTCCAGCCTTTGATACGAGAATCTAGCTTTTGCTTTATTGCTTTATCAGATTCTGCAAGCCTGTCGGTATAAACAAAAAGTTTAAATAAAAATAGATTTATCAAAATACTTATCGCAATAATGCTAAGTGCAGGACTATGCAAACACTTAATAAGAAATCCTAAGATAAAATCTAAGCTTTGCTCTAGTGGATAGATGAGGATAAAATACAAAATATCAAGCATTTATGCCTCCTTGTTTTTGTTGATTGCCTAAAATAGAGTTTATCTGCATTACTTTTGAGAGGATAGATGGGTTTAGCTCTTGTGCTAAAAGCTCTTGTTGCAGACTAAGAAGTGCTTTAGCGCAAACTTCTCCACCGTATCCTTCATATGTCCAAAGCGATGATTTGAGGGCTTTTATATTGGATTGAATCTGCTTAGATTCCTTAGAGTGCAAAATCTCATCAGCAATTTGTGCGATTTGGGGTATTTGCTCTGCTTTTATGTTTTTGCCTATAGTTTTAAGCACACCACACACCCAAGGTTCTTTGAAGCTTGTGTCTTCTAAGTCATAACCTACTACATTAAAATGTGTTTCTATTGTGATGATAGGCTTTTCAAAAAGACATATAAAATCAAAAATCACACCAGAGAAATCTCCTATCATAAGATCTGTTCTATCTAGCGCATAAATATTATCTGTGCGAGTATCCCAAGAGACATTAGGATAGCTTTGTGTGAGATTCTGCAAGGAAACAATAAGGCTAGATTCTGAAATAAAGCTTTGTGGATGTGGGCGAATGATGATCTCAAACCCAGCTTCTGCTAAAGGCGTGATAAGTTGCATACCATATTTACTTAGTAATGCTTCTCTTCCCCAAGAAGGTGAGATAAGGATAGTTTTTGAAGTTTTAGATTCTGTATTTGGTTTTTGTGTGTTTTGAAAAGCCTTTAGCTTTGCTTGCAATACATCAAGATAAGTGCAGCCAGAGAGGATAAGCTTTTTTTGCTTTAGTCCTCGCACAGCTTCAACTTCACGAATAAATGGCTCATGTATTGTGGAATTAACCAATACAGAATCAAAATAATCAAGTGCAAAAACTTCGTAATTATCAACACTTGCAGGAGAATGGATAATGTGGCAATAATGTTTTACACCTTTTGATCGGCGGATTTGTAGCACATCAAGTGCGGGCGTAGTCATCACTACAATATTTGCGGTAAGCGAATTGAGCTTTACCCATGCCTTGTTTGGATCACCGATAAACTCAAAGTGCGAATGGGTGCAACTTTTAGCACGAGTAAGCAGGGGATCATCAGGGCTTGAGGTGTAATAAATATATGGAAAATGAAGTAAATCAAAATAGTCTAAGATAGGGGAGAAAACATTGCTATACTGCTTACCTTCGCAATAAAAGACGATATTTGTAGAATCTAGGCTTGTAGGATCTAGTGCTATCTTTTTGCCTAAATAAGCTTTTGCTTGCCCCCCCCCATTTATTAAAAAGCTAATCTTATAAAATATACCTTTAAAGAAAAAAATACTAGAGATAAAAATCGCCACGACTGATGAGAGCAAGAGCGAGCCACTACCAGGATCCAGATAGGCAAAGCACACAGAGTGCAAGCAAGCCAAAAGTGCCAAAATACGAATACTAAAACTTCTCAATCCTCTCACTTTTTAGCTCCTTATGCTTTTTAATTCTCTTACTTTTATATTCGCTTTTACATTTTTCAATGTGATATGCCTTTTATGTAGTTTATCTTTTTATCATCTTTTATTTATTCTTTTAATTCTTTTATCTTGATTCTTTTATTTTGCTTGTTTGGGTAGATTCTAGTTGGCATTGTTTTGTTTGAAATAACAACAAAGTAGATTCTTATAAATTGCCACAACTTCTAACAAAAGTCTCACAATGACAAAAAACTAGATTCTAGAGACGAGATGTGATTGTAGCAATCCAAATCAAAAATTAACCTTAAAGAAATTAAACTTGAATGAACTTAATTAACCTTGAAATAAAATTAAATAACCTTAAATGAAAGCAAAATGAAAGTAATAAGAAGTTGGAGGGTTTGTGGTGGGGGAGTAGAATCTAGAATCTAAACGCCAAAAATTTACACAATTTTTACACAACTTAACTTCTCTTTTTACATCTGCGTTTTAAAATGCTTCCAAATATTTAAAACACAAATCACAATAAAGTAGGTCATGTGAAAACCCATAAAACAAATCATCTCAAGCTTCCACAGACAAAAAGCGCATATCTTGAATTTTGTATGTCAATAGTGTTTGGCTTATGTGCGCTATTATGTGTTTTTGCTGTCGGAATGATTTGTGTGTTTTTGTTTGTTAATGCCATTCCCACAATCGCTAAAATCGGATTCTCTGACTTTATCTTTGGCACTTCGTGGTCGCCACTTATTGGTGAATTTGGTATTTTTCCTATGATTGTAGGTAGCATTTATATCACCGCATTAGCGATTGTTTTTGGCGTGCCTATCGGGGTTTTGAGCGCGATTTATATGGCGTATTTTTGCCCAAAGCCACTTCTTAGATTTTTCACTCCATGCATTGAATTGCTCGCTGGTATCCCCTCGATTGTGTATGGATTTTTTGGGTTGATTGTGATTGTGCCAATTGTAGGCGAAGTGTTTGATACAAGTGGTAAGGGGCTTTTGAGCGCGTCAATCTTGCTTGCTATGATGATTTTGCCAACAATTATTTTGGTTTCAAAAACAAGCATTCAAGCTGTCAGCAAAAGCTATTTTGAAGGCGCATTAGCCCTCGGAGCGACACAAGAGCGCGCAGTATTTTTTGTAGTCATCAAAGATGCCAAATCCGGAATCTTAGCAAGCGTGATTCTAGGCATTGGCAGGGCTATTGGTGAAGCGATGGCAGTGATTGTCATCGCAGGTAATCAAGCCATAATACCAGAATCTATCAGCGATGGTGTGCGCACGCTAACGACAAATATCGTCTTAGAGCTAGGTTATGCAGAGGGGCTTCATCGAGATGTGCTTATCGCTTCAAGCGTGGTGTTGTTTGTGTTTATTTTGGGAATTAACCTCTGCTTCAATGCACTCAAAATGGAGAAGAAAAAATGAATGCCATAATGTCATATCTCAAGCCATACTTTAAACAATCCATCGGGCAATTTAGAGATAAAGATGCGCTCTCGATTATTCTTTCTCTCATCACCAAATTGGGTATATGTATAAGCCTTATGACTTTTGGGCTTGTGGTTGGATATATTTTAATTAAGGGCTTTCCGCATTTAGATTCTCGCCTTTTTGAGTGGCATTACTCTACACAAAATGCCTCCATGCTTCCAGCGATTATCAATACCTTTACAATGATTATTTTTGCACTTATCTTGGCTACGCCCATAGGGATTTTGGGTGCGATTTTTCTTGTGCAATACGCCAAAAGCGATAGTGTAATTGTCGCTATTATCAGCATTGCTGCTGAAACGCTTGTAGGAATTCCTTCGATTATTTATGGGCTTTTTGGATATTTGGCGTTTGTGATTTATTTTGGGTTTGGGCTAAGCATTATTTCAGGTGCATTAACTTTGGCAATTATGATTTTGCCGCTGATTTTGCGCAATACCCAAGAGTCGCTAAAGTCAGTTCCACAAACTTACAAAGAAGCAAGCTTCGCGCTTGGTGCTGGAAAATTACGCACGATTTTTCGCGTGATTTTGCCATGCGCGATAAGTGGGATTTTAGCGGGAGTGATTTTGGCTATCGGGCGGATTGTAGGCGAGAGTGCGGCATTGCTTTATACTTCAGGCACGGTTGCCAAAATCGCAAGCCTTAATGATTCTGGAAGGACATTAAGCGTGCATATGTATGCACTTCTAAGTGAGGGGCAATACCTCACGCAAGCCTACGCCACAGCTGTGGTGTTGCTTATTTTTGTCGTGATTATAAATTTCACTTCAAATTTCTTAGTCAAAAAACTAAGCCCACTACACATCAGCTAAGGAAAAACTTTAAGGAAGCATTATGGATACGACTTTTCATATCAAAAAAATGGATTTATATTATGGCGATTTTCACGCACTCAAAAATATAAATCTCTCACTCAAAAAAAATCAAGTCAGTGCGTTTATCGGTCCGAGTGGCTGTGGCAAAAGCACTTTGCTTAAAAGCCTCAATCGTATGAATGACTTGATTCCAAATTGTAAAATCACAGGCAAGATTCTACTTGATGGAAGAGATATTTATCATGATTATAATGTTAATGCGTTGCGTAAGCGCGTAGGTATGGTATTTCAAAAGCCAAATCCATTTCCAATGAGTATTTATGATAATATCACTTTCGGTCCCAAAACACACAATATCAAAGACAAACACACGCTCGATGAAATCGTAGAGACTTGCCTCAAAGGTGCTGCGCTATGGAATGAGCTCAAAGATAGACTCAAAAAATCAGCACTCAGCCTAAGTGGCGGACAGCAGCAAAGACTCTGTATCGCTCGAGCTTTGGCGGTTAATCCTGAAGTGATTTTGATGGACGAGCCTACGAGTGCGCTTGATCCTATCTCTACACTCAAAATAGAAGATCTCATCAACGAATTAAAACAAAAATATACCATTATTATCGTTACACACAATATGCAGCAAGCCACGAGAATCTCGGACAAAACGGCGTTTTTTCTACTTGGAGAGGTTATAGAATTTGATGAGACAAAAAAGCTCTTTAGCGCACCCAAAGAGAAAAAAACGCAAGACTACATTACAGGGAGGTTTGGATAATGAGAACAATCTATCAAGAGCAATTACAGAATCTACAAAAAGAACTTAACTTGATGTATGATTTGTGCGCGCAGGCAATTGCGCTCAACAAAGAGTCGCTACACAATCTCTACCAAAAAAAGCCCACCAAAAAAACAAGCAAAAAGCAAAGCGAACTGCTTGCAACAAGCTATAAAATCCTCTCCAAGCTCACTGAAAAAGAAAAAAGTATTTCAGAATCTTGCGAGCTTATACTTTTGCTCCAACAGCCTGTGGCGTATGATTTGGGGCAGATTACAACGACATTTAGAAGTGTGGTAGATATCAAAAGCATAGGCGAACTTGCCCAAAACAACATAAAAACTCTAGCCAAAATCTCAAAACAATACATACCCGAAGCACTTTTTACTATGGCGCAAGTCAGTTGCGAGATGTTTGCAATCCTCCAAAAAGAGCTCAAAACCCAAAACCATGCGAAAGAAAAATCTTATAAAGAAGATCTCTACAAAAAAGAAAAAAAGCTTGATCTTGCATTTGCGCAAACCCAAGAGCACATCGCCAAAAAACTCTCCAAAACGCGACAAAAAGCGCAGGTATGGCTTGATGTGCTGATTGTCGCCAAACAATACGAAAAAATCGGCGATTATATAGTGCATCTTGGTTGGTAATAAAAGAATACACTATAAAGAATCTAGAATCTAGCTTTTAAGTAATTTTGTGAAGCACTTTTGTGTTTGCGTAAAATCTAGATTCTATATAAGCACAAAAAAGGAACATTCTACATGATCTACATTCTCGAAGATGATCAAAGCATCTTAGATCTTGTGCTTTATGCACTCAAAAACCAAGATATGCAAGCAAAAGGCTTTGACAATCCCCAAAGTTTTTTTGAAGCACTCAATGTTGAGCTTCCGTCTTTGGTGGTGCTTGATATTATGCTTCCGGGTGAGAGTGGGCTTGATGTGCTTGCCAAGCTTCGTAGTAAAGCCAAAACAAAGCATATTGCTATCATTTGTCTTAGCGCGCTTGGAAGTGAGTATGACAAGATAAAGGGGCTTGAGCTTGGTGCTGATGATTACCTCACAAAGCCATTTAGTGCGCTTGAGCTTATCGCTAGGATAAAAGCCCTCCTTAGACGCATCACACAGCAAGCCTTTGGTGAGCTTAAATTAGATTCTCTAATCCTCTCGCCCCAAAAACACACAATCACGCTTGACTCTAAGCCTATCCAAACCACACGCAAAGAGTTTGAATTGCTTGAATTTCTGCTTCAAAATATGGAGCGCACTTTCAGCAGAGAAGAGCTTTTGGAGATTGTCTGGGGATATGAATACACCGGTGAAACGCGCACAATCGATATGCATATCAATACTTTGCGCACCAAACTAGGAGCTTTAGGCAATCATATTAAAACAATTCGCGGAGTCGGATATAAAATCACCCAAGACAAAGAGTAATCAAATAGCCAAAAAGGAGGGCAGAATCTAGAATCTGTATTTTGACATTCTGACTCTAGCATTATAAAGGGAAAGAATCCAGTCAAAAAAATGCAGAATTGCATTTAATCATCATCGCTAAATCGCTAAATAGAAAAATAGATTCTAGATTCTACTCCCCCACCACAAACCCTCCAACTTCTTATTACTTTCATTTTGCTTTCATTTAAGGTTATTTAATTTTATTTCAAGGTTAATTAAGTTCATTCAAGTTTAATTTCTTTAAGGTTAATTTTTGATTTGGATTGCTACAATCACATCTCGTCTCTAGAATCTAGTTTTTTGTCATTGTGAGACTTTTGTTAGAAGTTGTGGCAATTTATAAGAATCTACTTTGTTGTTATTTCAAACAAAACAATGCCAACTAGAATCTACCCAAACAAGCAAAATAAAAGAATCAAGATAAAAGAATTAAAAGAATAAATAAAAGATGATAAAAAGATAAACTACATAAAAGGCATATCACATTGAAAAATGTAAAAGCGAATATAAAAGTAAGAGAATTAAAAAGCATAAGGAGCTAAAAAGTGAGAGGATTGAGAAGTTTTAGTATTCGTATTTTGGCACTTTTGGCTTGCTTGCACTCTGTGTGCTTTGCCTATCTGGATCCTGGTAGTGGCTCGCTCTTGCTCTCATCAGTCGTGGCGATTTTTATCTCTAGTATTTTTTTCTTTAAAGGTATATTTTATAAGATTAGCTTTTTAATAAATGGGGGGGGGGCAAGCAAAAGCTTATTTAGGCAAAAAGATAGCACTAGATCCTACAAGCCTAGATTCTACAAATATCGTCTTTTATTGCGAAGGTAAGCAGTATAGCAATGTTTTCTCCCCTATCTTAGACTATTTTGATTTACTTCATTTTCCATATATTTATTACACCTCAAGCCCTGATGATCCCCTGCTTACTCGTGCTAAAAGTTGCACCCATTCGCACTTTGAGTTTATCGGTGATCCAAACAAGGCATGGGTAAAGCTCAATTCGCTTACCGCAAATATTGTAGTGATGACTACGCCCGCACTTGATGTGCTACAAATCCGCCGATCAAAAGGTGTAAAACATTATTGCCACATTATCCATTCTCCTGCAAGTGTTGATAATTACGAAGTTTTTGCACTTGATTATTTTGATTCTGTATTGGTTAATTCCACAATACATGAGCCATTTATTCGTGAAGTTGAAGCTGTGCGAGGACTAAAGCAAAAAAAGCTTATCCTCTCTGGCTGCACTTATCTTGATGTATTGCAAGCAAAGCTAAAGGCTTTTCAAAACACACAAAAACCAAATACAGAATCTAAAACTTCAAAAACTATCCTTATCTCACCTTCTTGGGGAAGAGAAGCATTACTAAGTAAATATGGTATGCAACTTATCACGCCTTTAGCAGAAGCTGGGTTTGAGATCATCATTCGCCCACATCCACAAAGCTTTATTTCAGAATCTAGCCTTATTGTTTCCTTGCAGAATCTCACACAAAGCTATCCTAATGTCTCTTGGGATACTCGCACAGATAATATTTATGCGCTAGATAGAACAGATCTTATGATAGGAGATTTCTCTGGTGTGATTTTTGATTTTATATGTCTTTTTGAAAAGCCTATCATCACAATAGAAACACATTTTAATGTAGTAGGTTATGACTTAGAAGACACAAGCTTCAAAGAACCTTGGGTGTGTGGTGTGCTTAAAACTATAGGCAAAAACATAAAAGCAGAGCAAATACCCCAAATCGCACAAATTGCTGATGAGATTTTGCACTCTAAGGAATCTAAGCAGATTCAATCCAATATAAAAGCCCTCAAATCATCGCTTTGGACATATGAAGGATACGGTGGAGAAGTTTGCGCTAAAGCACTTCTTAGTCTGCAACAAGAGCTTTTAGCACAAGAGCTAAACCCATCTATCCTCTCAAAAGTAATGCAGATAAACTCTATTTTAGGCAATCAACAAAAACAAGGAGGCATAAATGCTTGATATTTTGTATTTTATCCTCATCTATCCACTAGAGCAAAGCTTAGATTTTATCTTAGGATTTCTTATTAAGTGTTTGCATAGTCCTGCACTTAGCATTATTGCGATAAGTATTTTGATAAATCTATTTTTATTTAAACTTTTTGTTTATACCGACAGGCTTGCAGAATCTGATAAAGCAATAAAGCAAAAGCTAGATTCTCGTATCAAAGGCTGGAAGAGTGTCTATAAAGGCGCAAAGCTCCATGCTTTTACTAAAACACTCTACCGCCAAAACCACTATCACCCTATTTTTGCATTGCGAGGACTTGGGGGACTAGCACTGCAAATTCCATTTTTTATCGCGATTGCTGCAGTCATTAGTAAAAGCTCTGTATTTGAGGGTATCTCTTTTCTTTGGATAAATGATTTGAGCAAGCCAGATTCTGTGCTTTTTGCAAATCTGCATATATTGCCGCTTTTAATGACAATATTTACTTTGCTAAATGTCTTTATCTCTAGTAAAGAGAGGGCTGCTAGGATCCAAGGCACGCTTATTGCGCTAATATTTTTGGTGCTACTTTATAATATGCCTAGCGCGCTTGTGCTGTATTGGACGATAAATACACTTTTTTATTTGCTAAAAAGTGTGATAAATAATTATAAATTGTCATTGCGCAGAAATAAATCACAAGAGACAAGCAAAATCTTTAGTGTAATTCATCATCATTGTGATTCAAGCAAAGAATCATCATCTTGCCATAAGCCAACTACTTGTCATTCTGAAGGAGTGCAAAGCATGACTGAAGAATCCGCAAATACTAGATTCTTCGCTCACACTCGCAATGACAAAGTGGATTCTATAGATTGCCACGCTTCACAAGTGAAGCTCGCAATGACAAAAGGTGTGTGTTGCCATAAATCTATTAATGTAGATTCTAGCAATGACAATACAAACAAATCACTTTACATAAATATCTCAATCTTTGCGATTTTAAATATCTCCTTTTTAATCTGTGTATTTTCACCCTTTGCGGTATATAGCTCTGATGTGAGTCAGTTTGACCCTACACAGACAAGTGCCACACTCTCTGCACTTTTTGGAATCTTTTTGCTTAGTAGCTTTGTATGTATATATCTCACAAGCTTTTTTTATAATACAAGATTACTAAAGCTTGGGACTTTTGCAGTAAGTGTAATCTTACTTATAGGATTAGTTTATACTTTTATCTTGGATTATAATGTGGTTACGGGTGAAGCATATTCGCAAATGGACAATTTCGTTTTCAAAAATCCGCATAATCTTAGCAATCCTTATGCCAAATATGTAGATTTAGGCATTGGGATTGGTGCGTGCATTTTAGCTTTATTCCTTTTGCGCTTCGCTGGATTTTGGGATAAAGCCCTCAAAATTATTAGCGCAACCCTTGCTCTTGTATGGCTGTTTTCACTTTTTACTATCTATGCAGAAAATAAAAAACTCTTAGCTTCCAAACAAGAGATAAAACTTAATGCGAATCTCGATGAACTTTTACCAAGTTTTATGCACGATTTAGGAGCATTTAGCAAAGATAAACAAAATGTGCTTGTGCTTTTGTTTGATGGATTCACAGGCTCGCATTTAAAAGTAATCTTAGAGCAATTTCCAGAATTTAAAAACAATTTACAAGGATTTACTTATTATCCAAATACCCTTTCGCTTGATGGGCATACTTCACGCACAGCACACACTATTCTAACAGGACATAATCTTTCTGCTTACGCGCAGAAAGATAAATCAATGCAACAATACAGCGAAACCATAACAAATGCGCTTATAAATTCATTTTCACAATTTGCCTCCAAAGGCTTTGAAGTGCAATCTTATGGTATGCCTTATATTAGTTCTAATGACCTTGACACTCCATATATTACAATCATAGAAGCAAATCAAGATTTTTTACCTTATTATGAAAAAATACATAATATTCAAGAACAAATCCAAAATTTAAGGGCACAAAATCGCCCTATTGGTGAAATGGCATCTATTGGATTATTTTACTTTGCGCCTTATTCTCTTAGGACAAGAATTTATAAAGATTTTGAATTTGGCAACTACTCGTGGCTTTTTGGCGCAAGAGTGCAAATAGGTTCTTTTATCAATGGAATCTCTGCTGCTTCTGCTCTATCTACAATCGTGCGCAATCTTAATACGGACGCAAAAAATAAAACTTTCAAATACATTCATACAAATCATACACATTATCCTTTTGCGCTAGATTCCACCACTTGCACGCCAAAAATGCACGCTCCTAGTCAATTACCACAAGAATACAACCCATTTATTGCAAACAAAGGGCACTATGATAATGAAATCTGCGCAATGAAAGAAGCTTTTATTTTAATTGATTTTCTTAAGAAAAATAAGATTTATGACAATACAATGCTTGTGCTTATAAGCGACCATAGCTATAATGACATCATCGACCACAAGCAAGCTTATAAACCTTCAATAGGCAACAATCCAAACCCACTTTTGCTGATAAAAGACTTTAATAGCAATGCTCCTTTAAAAGTAGATTCTCGCCTGATGAGTAATGCTGATGTTTATGGGATTTTATGCGATGAGCTCAAAGCGTGCAATAAAGTAAATATCTTAAAGAACTATCCAGAATCTAGAGAGCTTATCCACACACTTAATGTGCATTGGACAGAGCAGGCAAAAAACGCTTCTTATCTTATATTTGAAAAAATTTGGCGCGTCAAAGATAATGTGCTAGACCCTAACGCATTTAAGGAAATAAACAAGGAGCAACAATGAATAAATCTACCTCTACACAAACTAACCCCATAATCTATGTAGCCATGGCGGCAGATTTACTCCATGCAGGGCATATAAATATTTTAAAATTTGCAAGAGAACTCGCAGATTCTAATAATGGCAAAGTCGTAGTAGGTTTGCTTACAGATAGTGCGATAGCTCAGGCTGATGAAGCACCATTTTTGGACTACGAACAGCGTAAAATCGTACTAGAAAATCTCACGCTTATAGATTCTATAATCCCTCAAGAAAGTTTCAGCTATAAAGACAATCTAGCCAAGATAAAACCGCAATTTATCGTGCATGGCGATGATTGGCAAAGTGGGTATTTAAGCAAGTATCGCAAGGAGGTGCTAGACTTCCTCCATGCCCATTATCCGCAAGATTTAGAGGATAAATCCACGCACCCTGCACTCGTAGAGATCCCATACAGCTCACAAATAAATGCTCTTGGTATCAAAAAAGCGATGAATTCACTAGGCATTAGCACTGCTATGCGTCAAGCACGACTAAAAAAACTCCTCACACTTAAAAAGCCTCTACGGATTCTAGAATCCCACTCTGCCCTATCCGCGCTCATCGCCCAAAATGTCTATGTGCTGAAAAATGGCGTGCGCGTGGAATTTGATGGATTTTGGAGCTCTAGCCTTACAGACTCTACCCTGCGAGGCAAGCCAGATATCGAGGCTCTCGATCTCACAAACCGCCTGCAAAGCATAAATGAGATTTTTGAGGTTACCACAAAGTCGCTTATCTATGATGCAGACACGGGCGGGAGAGTGGAGCACTTTATCTTTAGCGTCAAGACCCTAGAGCGACTAGGGGTGAGCGCGGTCATTATCGAGGATAAAACAGGCTTAAAGAAAAATTCGCTCCTTGGCAATGAAGTAGCGCAAAGCCAAGAGAGCATAGAGGAGTTTTGCGCAAAGATCACCGCCGGCAAGCGCGCGCAAGTAACCAGCGACTTTATGATAATCGCGCGCATAGAATCTTTGATACTTGATAAGGGGCAAGATGATGCACTCAAGCGTGCCTTTGCCTACATAGAGGCGGGCGCAGATGGCATAATGATCCACTCAAGGCAAAAGAGCCCGAGTGAGATTCTGAGCTTTTTGCGCGCCTTTAGAGCAAAAGACAGCACCACACCAATCGTGCTAGTGCCCACAAGCTTCAATGCCATCACCGCCACAGAGCTAGCAGATGCCGGCGCAAACATCATAATCTACGCCAACCACGCCCTACGCGCAAGCTTCGTAGCGATGCAGGAAGTCGCACAGGGGATTTTGGAGCATGACAGGAGCTTGGAGATAGAATCTAAATGTATGAGTGTGAAAGAGATTTTATCACTAATCCCGGGGACGATCTAATGGAAATCCTAGAATTTCCGTGTGCGGTTTTGGTCTCGCTTGGATTACGAGCACTTAGATTCTGTGGTTTGTCATTGCAAGCATTAGCGTGGCAATTCAACAAAAAGAATTCATCATCACAACCAAAGGAATCCTATGCTTGATACAAACGAATTTGGCGCGCTTTTGGGCAGGCTTGGGTTTTGCGATTTTAGCGGTGTGCCCTGCTCCTACCTCGCGCCACTCATAAACTACGCGATAAACTCAAAGCACTTTATCATGGCAAATAACGAGGGCGACGCGGTGGCAATCGCTGCGGGAATCTCGCTTGCTAGTATGGGAAATATAGGCGAGGTTTTAAATGAGGATTCTAAAAATTTGCAGAATCTAGGCGCGCAAAGTAAAAATTCTAAAATTTGTGATGAGAAATTGCGAGATTCTGCGAATGAGGCGCACCTAGATGTGCGTCGCAGTGAAGCAGAAGCGATGCGTGGCGATTTATCGCGCAAAGATAGAATTTTTAAAAATTTTGGCTGTGTGCTGATGCAAAACTCCGGACTTAGTAATGCATTATCACCCCTCACAAGCCTAAATCACACTTTTAAGATTCCAATCATTGGCTTTGTATCGCTTAGAGGCGAGCGCAACGAGCGCGGAGAAAACACCGATGAGCCACAGCACGAGCTTTTGGGCGTGATAACCGATAGGCTTTTAGAGACTTGCCAAATAGAATATGAGTTTTTAGACTCTAATATCAATGTCGCAAAAGCCCAGCTAGAGCGCGCAAGAGAGGTTTTAGATTCTCATCAATGCTTCTTTTTTATCGTGCGTGAGGGGACATTTGCAAAGGTGGGGTTAAAAGATTTTAGTGTTTGCGATGAGAAATTGCCAGATTCTGCGAATGAGGCGTTTTTGAATGCAAATGAGATTCTAAACGCGCTAAAAAATCCAAGCGAGACCAAAACCGCGTGCGGAAATTCTAGAATTTCCTTGCCTACAAGATTACAAGCTTTAGAAATCTTACAAAATCTTGCGCTTAAAAATTCCGCCCTCCTCCTTGCCACCACCGGCAAAACCGGGCGCGAGCTTTATGAGATCGATGATACACCAAACCAGCTCTACATGGTCGGCTCCATGGGCTGTGTGAGCTCTCTAGCACTTGGGCTAAGCCTCAAAGCCACAAACAAGGTGCTAGCCATCGATGGAGATTCTGCGCTCCTTATGCGACTTGGTGTGCTCAGCACAAATGCCTACTATGCCAAAGCACACAACACGGGCAATTTCTGCCATATCCTGCTTGATAACCAAAGCCATGACAGCACCGGCGGGCAGTTTAACCTCTCGCCATTTGTGGATTTTTGCCAAATAGCTAGATCCTGTGGATATGAGCTTGTCATCAATGCGCGCGATTTGGGCGAGTTTAGGGACGCGATTGAGCGCATTTTGGAGCGCAAAAGTGGCGGAGCAAGCTTTGTGTATCTGCGTATCGCCAAAGGGAGCAAAGAGAATCTAGGACGCCCTAAAGTAACGCCAAGGCAAGTGGCGCAAAGGCTTGCGGAGTTTGTGGCAAATCCAAAAATACAAAGGAGACAAAATGAAAAATAATACAACAAAAACTTGGCATGACATTTGGGCGGGCAAAAATGCTCAAATCAATAAAAACACAGAAGCAAACAAAATCCTAGAGCAACTCTTTGTGCTCACAGGGTTTGATTCTAAAAGCTCGAGTGCCATCAGTGTGGAAAATTACAGAAAATTTGTCAGTGAGACTTTCAAGTGGGCAGACTTGCAAACTTGCGATAGTCTATATGAGGTGGGCTGTGGAGCTGGAGTTTTCCTTTATGCTATGGAGCTCGAAAAAGCATTAATGGGGGGGGGGGCAGCAGCAAATGAATAGCGGATTTGCGAGACTTGGCGGCATTGATTATGCAAAAAATCTTTGTGCTATCGCTCAAAGTGTCTTGCCACACGCTCATATCGTCCAAATGCAAGCAAAAGATTTTGATACAAATCCGCAATATGATTGCGTCGCGTCCTTTGGCGTGTTTCATTATTTTGAGAATCTAAACTATGCAAAAGAAGTGATTTATAAGATGATAGCTAAAGCAAAGAAAAAGGTGCTTTTTTTGGATATTTTAGATTCTAAAAAGCGCGATGAGGACAAAAGCTACAAGATTAAAGCTTACGGAGAAGAGGAATATAAAAAGCTCTATGAGGGTGAAACAAAGCATTTGTATTATGAAAAATCATTTTTTAGAGAAATTGCGCACGACCTCAATCTAAAATGTGATATAAAAGATCAAAATATAACAGGCTATAAAAATTCTAGCTTTAGATTTAACTGCGCAATAAGTAAGGAAAAATTATGATAGCAGTGATCTTAGCTGCTGGACTTGGTAGCCGACTAAGAGGACTAAATGGTGATTTGCCTAAGGGATTTTTACGCATTAGCGGACTAGAGCTAAGCCTCATTGAGCGATCAATCGCTCTTTTAAGTAAATTTGGAATAAATAAAATCATAATAGGCACAGGATATAATGCCAAAGAATACGACAAACTTGCCCTAAAATATAGCCATGTACTTACGCATAAAAATGAGCATTTTGCTAATACTGGAAGTGCATATACGCTTGAATGTCTAAAGGGGATTATAGATGAAGATTTTTTGCTTTTAGAATCTGATTTGCTATATGAGAGCAAGGCTCTTAAAACATTGCTTGAAGATAATCACAAAGACTTAATCCTAGCAAGTAGCCTTACACAAAGTGGCGATGAAGTATTTTTAGAGATTGTAGATTCTAAGCTAAAAAATCTCTCCAAAAATCAAAGCGAGCTAAACTCTATAAATGCCGAGCTTGTAGGAATAAGCAAAATTTCACTAGATACTTTTAAAAAGCTAGATTTTACAAAAGTAAAAGATTATGAATATTTACTAAAAAATTTTCAAGCAAAGATAGAAAACAATCTAATTTGGTGTGAGATAGACTGCCTAGAACATTTGCATCGCGCACAAGAAAAAATAATCCCATATTTGGATTTTAAAGACTTAAAAATCACAAAGGAGAAAAAATGACAAATGTCCTATTAAATCCCGGTCCTGCAAACACTACACTAAATGTAAAGCTCGCGCAAGTAGTAGAGGATATATGCCCTAGAGAGAGGGAATTTGGCGTGACTATGGAGGAAGTAAGCAATGGGCTTGTAGAGTTCGTGCAAGGTGGAGTAAATAAAAAAGCCGTGTTATTTGGCGGAAGCGGGACTTTGGCGGTAGAATCTGCCCTAAGCTCGATCGTAGGAGCAAATGACAAGCTTGCTATTATTACAAATGGAGCTTATGGCAAGCGTATGGAAGAAATAGCAAAGGCTCACTCGCTTAATTTTGTGGTGTTTCAATCAAGTTTTTTAGAGCCACTTGATTTTGATGATGTTGCAGATTTTTTACAAAAAGAGCAACCAAATTTTATCGCAATTATCCATAGTGAGACTACAAGCGGACTATTAAATGATTTGCATACTTTAAGCAAAATTGCAAAAAATATAGATGCAAAAATTATCGCTGATTGTATGAGTAGCTACGCGTGCTATCCGCTAAACCTTGATGAAGTGGATTTTATCATCGCTTCAAGCAATAAAAACATTCAAGCAATAGCAGGAGTAAGCTTTGTGATAGCAAATGAGGACAATATCCTAAAAGCAAGCCATTCAAAAAGCCTATATCTCAATCTAAAAGCACAATATGAATATTTTAAGGCACACTTTCAAATGCGATTTACTCCACCGGTGCAAACCATCTATGCGCTAAAAACTGCGATTGATGAGCTAAGAGCTGAGGGGCTAAATATGCGATTTGAGCGATACAAGGCAAATAATACACTTTTAAGAGAGGGTTTAAAATCTCTTGGATTTGAGATTTTTCCAAAGCGATCTTTTGGCGTCATCATCACTGCTATTACCCTACCTAATAATATGAGCTTTGAATCTCTACATACACACTGCAAAAATCATGGCTATACGATTTATCCGGGCAAAATCGATGGGCTAAATATGTTTCGCATAGCAAACATTGGCGCGATTACCCAAAATGAGATAAGAGGATTTTTGGAGGTTTTGAGGAATTTTGAGAAATAAATTTCTTAGGCTTTTGTGGATTTGTGGGATTCTACTAGATTTTTAAGTTTTGCTATATTTGCGATTTTTACACCAAAATATCTGCTACAATACATTTTTTATTATCGCTTTGAGTGCAAGGAGTGGCGATGCAGGCAAAAAAAGTTTATATTATTCATGGCTATGACGCGCATCCGCACAAGCATTGGTTTGTGTGGCTAAAGGGCGAGCTGGAGCAAAGCAAAAATGTGCGCGTTGAGATTCTAAGCTTGCCAAATCCTAGCGCGCCTGTGCTAGAGGAGTGGCTGGCGACTTTGGAGGTGCAGATCGGCGTGGCGGATGAGCACAGCTTTATTATCGGGCATAGCCTTGGCTGCATTACGACTTTGCGCTATGTGGAGCGGCTAGATTCTGTCGCTAGCGTGGGTGGCGTGCTGCTTGTGAGTGGCTTTGATAAACCCCTAAGCATTTTGCCAAGCCTCAATCCTTTTACGCGAAAGCCGCTAGACTACCCAAAACTGCGACAAATCATCAAGCAAAAAGTCGTGCTAAGCGCTAAAGATGACACAATCGTGCCAACTGAACTAAGCAAAGAGCTCGCAGAAAATCTAGGCGCAGAATTTATACAAACGCAAACAGGCGGGCATTTTATGGAATCCAATGGCTTCACAACCTTCCCACTGGTGTTGGAGAAAATGCAAGCAATGCTGGGGGAATGAATTATTAGCTCAAACACGCTTTTAATAAAGTGGTGTTTATTTTTATCTTGGCTATCTAAATAATCTACCACCTGCGTTTTATTAGATTGACTAAATATGCAGATATTCTATGGTTTCATCTTTTTTGTTGTATCTTTTGCTGTATTTTCACTATACATTAAGCTTTTTACATAGTGAAATTTACAAGTTCAATGCCACTTCTTTGCACCTTATTTTCTTTTAAGCACATATAACCTCTTTTTTCAAAAAAGCCCTTTGCACTAAGTGAAGCATAAGTGATGATAGGAGTTTTTATCTTGCTTTCTACATTTTCACAAAGCAAACTTGCTATGCCTTGTCTTTGGTGCTTATAAGAGATGAAAAGATACTCAAGCAAAGCAAAATCATCTTGTATTTTCATACTTGCAAAACCTAGAATTTCTCTATCTTTACAGGCTATGAGAGTGTGATTTTGCTTGAGTTTTATATCAAATTCTTGGACATTAAGAGCTTTAGCCCACGCTAAAATCTGCTCTTTACTATAATCTTTAATATTTACATTTTTAAGAGTATTATAAAACAAGCCTAGCAAAGCCTCGTGATAAGAGCTATTGTAGTTTTTAAGTTTCAAAACAAGCCCAAATTTTGCAAGAATTTTATATCTCTTATTTTATTTTTCATCATTTCACTATTTTTTTCAAGCTCCAGTTTTCTTGCCACCGAGATTTTTACAAACTCGCTTTCTTTTTCAAAGCCTATAAATTTTCGTCCCAAGAGATTTGCCGCTATGCCTGTGCTCGCACTGCCACTAAAAGGATCGCCTGTGAGCGAGTTTGTATTACTTGCCATTAAAAGAAGGCGGACAAGTAAAGCTAAAGGCTTTTGAGTAGGGTGTTTGCCATTTATTTTCTCCCAAGGAGCAATCGCGGGAAAAGCCCAAACATCACGCATTTGTTTGTCATTATTAAGTTTTTTCAGCAAATCATAATTAAAAATATGTTTGTGTTTGGCTGATTTTCTCGCCCAAATAATTTGCTCGGTTGAGTGTGTCAGATAGCGACAGCTAAAATTTGGTGGAGGATTAGTCTTTTGCCAAGTGATAATATTTAAAATCTTAAAATCAAGCTTTTGCAAGACTCTACCAAGCGAAAAGATATTATGATAAGTTCCGCTTATAAGCAAACTTCCTGTATCTTTTAGGGCGGTTTTAGCATTTTGTATCCACTGCGTGTTAAACTCATCAATATCACTAATACTTGCCTCCTTATCCCACTCGCCCTTATTAACACTTACAATTTTGCCACTTTGAATGCTTAAGCCATCATTTGAAAGAAAATAAGGCGGATCAGCAAAAAGCAAGTCAAATTCTCCTTTAAACTTTGGTAAAAACTCGTTGCAATCGCCTTGATAAAGGATAAATTGTTTGTCTTTACTTTCAAAGGTTGGGGGTTTAAAATTAATTTGAGGAGCTGTCATTTTTTTATCTTTGAGATAAAATCTTGTATATTGTTAAGATTATAAATTTCTACACTTTTATAGGCTTCTTGAAGTTTGTTTTTGGCTGATAACCAACCTCGCCCATCAGTTATCCAAATAAATTCATAATTTGAAAAATTCTCAAATTTAGGGGCTAAATCTTGATAGGCTCTTGAAGTTTCATTGAGTTTGCTTCCACCAACAGAATAAAAGTTACATTCTATAAAATAACTTTTTTGTTCTGCAAAAATTACAAAATCAAATTTTTTAATATCATCACCAAAAGCCTTGTGTAAATCTGAAAAATCTTTAATATTTACTTGTTCTTTAAAATATAAATTAGCCTTTGTAAAAATTTGTGCGATGAGGTTTTCCATAATTTTACCACTTCGTTGTTTGCGTGCATTGCTATCAAGTCCTACTTCTATACCGAAGACAAAATCATTTAAATCTTTGATTTTTTTATCTGCAAATATTTCAGCTAAGCCACTTTCGCAAATAAAAGTATAAATTCCTTCTATACTAGAAAAATAAGAATTTAAAGCTCTTTGTCTGCCAAATTCATCAAATAAAATATCCTTTTCATCTCGCACAGACAAAATAATATGCAAGCACTCAAACGCCTTTGGATATTCTTTAAAAAGCGTTGTTATATTTTGTTTTAACTCAGTTTTTTCTTTGCCAAGTAAAAAATTTAGATGATTTAAAGAAATGCTTATTTCATCACGATTTTTTAAACACTTTTGCCAATCTACATAAAAAGATAGGGTTCTATTACTAGACCTTAAGGTAGTTATAAATTTTTCAAAATCCAATCTATTTCTCATGCTTAACCTTCCCCTACTCCCACTCTATCGTAGCAGGCGGTTTAGAGCTTATATCATACACCACGCGGTTTATGCCTGAGACTTCATTAATTATCCTGCGGCTGATATTTTCTAGTAGCTCATAGGGCAGATGCGAAAAAGTCGCTGTCATTCCATCTTGTGCTTCCACGGCTCTTACACAAATAGTATTATCATAAGTGCGGTTATCGCCCATTACGCCCACACTTCGCACATTTAAAAGCACACAAAATGCCTGCCACACGCTATCATACAAACCCCATTTATGCAGCTCTTCTATAAAGATAGAATCCGCTTCTTTCAATAGCTCTAAATCCGCCGCATTCACCTCGCCCATAATGCGTATGGCAAGTCCGGGTCCGGGGAAAGGGTGCCTCATAAGCATAGATTCAGGCATTCCTAATTCTCTGCCTAACGCCCTTACCTCGTCCTTAAAAAGCTCTCTTAAAGGCTCGATTAACTCAAACTTCATCCATTCAGGCAGTCCGCCGACATTATGGTGGCTTTTTATCGTTTTGCTAGGACCTTTCACGCTCACAGATTCAATCACATCAGGGTAGAGTGTGCCTTGTGCTAGGAATTTTATTTCACCTTTTGTGTTGTGCTTTTTAGCCTCAGCTTCAAAGACTTCTATGAAGGTTTCACCAATTATTTTTCGCTTTTGCTCAGGCTCTGTAACACCCTTTAACCTTCCTAAAAATAGCTCTTTTGCGTCTGCTACAATCAAAGGCACTTTTAGATTCTCTTTAAACATCGCTTCTACCGCTTCTCTCTCCCCCTTTCTTAAAAGCCCAGTATCCACAAAAACAGGGATAAGATTCTCCCCTATGGCACGATAAAGAAGTATGGCTACCACGCTAGAATCTACGCCCCCACTCACAGCACACAACACTTTCTGCGTTGGCTTTTGCGTGCTTTTAAGGGAGTTTGATTTTGTAGCTTCGTCATTTATGTTTAATAAACTCCTTGCTTCAAAATCTGCACAACCCTTAAAATCATCACAAAATCCTTCCGCATTAGAATCTAACCCTTTTTCTTGTAGATTTTCTTGCGTTGGCTTAGAATCCACTTTTTTAGAATCCCCAAGCACTTTTTCACGCAGTTTTGCAATCTCACTTTCCGCAAAATTCCGCATATTCCAGCTTGTATCTGCCCCACAAATCCCCACAGCAAAATTCCGCAAAATCTCTCCGCCACACTCACTATGCACGACTTCTGGGTGAAACTGCAAAGCATATACATTTCGTTTAAAGTCCGCGATAGCACAATAATGCGTATTTCCACTTTTAGCTAATTCCACAAAGCCGCTAGGTAGAGACTCCACCTTATCCGCGTGGCTCATCCACACGATAGAATCTTGCTTTACACCCTTAAACAACGCCAAATTTAAATCCGCAATTTCTAAAACCGCTTTGCCAAACTCCTGTGCCTCTGCCCTTACCACACTTCCGCCAAAAAAATGTGCGATATACTGCATACCATAGCAGATTCCAAGGATTGGCACGCCCAGTGTGAAAATCGCAGAATCTAGCTTGTAGGCATTCTCCTCATACACGCTTGCAGGTCCGCCGCTAAGTATTAGCCCGCGTGCGCGTTTAGCGCGGATAGATTCTATGCTTGCATTATAGGGCATTATCTCTGTGTAGATTCCGCATTCTCTAAGCCTACGCGCGATAAGCTGCGTGTATTGACTGCCAAAGTCAAGCACCAAAATTTGTGTATTCATACTGCCTCCCAAAATCTTTAAACTCAAAATATTTTTATATTGTTGCAAATTGCGGATTCTGCCAAAATTACCACTAAGCAAAATCCCACTCTAAAGTCAGAGAATCTAAAATCGCAATCTTAGCACATTCTAGCTTAAAGCAGATTCTAAAGGCACGGATTTTGCTACACAAGCCCAAACAAATAATAAAAGTCTGCATAGAAGCGCAATTTAGGTATGTGTGATTAGGCAGATGGGCGCGACAAAACGATAAAAACGATAAGGCGACAAATCAAAATAAGGAGAGTAAATACCAAATAAGGCGATGGAAGCGGTGGCAAAAGAAGTGCGCAAAGTGCGTGATGGCGTCCTTTGTGCGCTTATAGCAGGAGACTACGCGCAGGGTTTAGAGCTTGCAAAGCAAGTGCTTACAGGACAAATGCCTTATGACAAAAAACACATCAAAAACCATAACAGAAAGCAGAGACAACACACCAAATCAAGCACAAGTAGAATCTCAAGAGATTATCGAGTTTGCCAGTCTGTGCGCGCTTTTGTGTAAAAACGCTCAAAGCGCATTGCAACTTTGCACTCTTGCTTATGAGTGCGACCCTTCGGCTTTTCACGCACTCTGCCTTGCCAAAGCTTACGCACTAAATGGCATATATGACAAAGCGTGCGAAATCTGTGAGAATCTTAACTCTCACACAAGCGCGCTAGATTCTAGTGCGCTAGAATCTGTATTCAAGCCCCAAGTGCTTGAAGTTTTGTGCGAATGCTTTGAGAATCTAAAAGACCCTCAAAATCTCATACAGAATCTCGCGCAGAATCCAACGCAGAATTTAATATGGATTCCAATATAGAATCTAATATAAATTCTTGCACAAACTCAAGCATAAAATCAAGCCAAAACCCCCAAAGCACCACAAATCACACAAAAAAATCGCGCTTTTTTGGGATACGGAGCTTGATTATAACGATTTCCGTTCAAGAAATCTCTCACTCACATTTTTGCTTGATATGTTAAAATTTTTGCCCGATTCACACATTGAGCTTCTCTCCTTTCAAGTGCCCAAAAATGCGATTGGGTGGGGGGCTCAGACAAAAAAATAGCAAGAGCAATTACACAAAGCAGGCATTGTGGATTGTGGCTTGAAATTTAGCGATTGGCTCGATACTTACAAGGCGCTCAAAGAAGTGGATTTGCTTGTTTGCATTGATAGCGCGATCGCGCATTTGGCACTTTGCGTTGGCGTGCCTACTTTTGTGCTTTTGCCAAAATATTTTGACTGGCATTGGGGCAGACTAGAATCTCCTGCAAGCATATTTTATCCGCACGCGCATTTACTGCGGCTTGAGGATTTTCACCCAATCACACAAAACCAAAGCACAGAATCTCAAGCCAAAATAGATTCTCAAAGCCAAAAAATCTGTGCAAAAATCTGCGAGATTCTAGGATTGTGATAAATTTTGTTATTATTGCAAGTAAATCTAGTCTATGTTGCAAATCTTAGCGACCTTTGACATCTAAAATCTTAGTGTGTTTTTTGATAAAGCAACAGATAAGGAAATTTGCAAAACTTATCACAAAAAATATCGTCAAAATACAATTAGGAGCGACAAAATCGCCTTTTGTCAGAATCAAAACAATGCCATAATGAAGCACAAACAAAGATGTGCCTGATCCACAAAAGCGTTATATCGCGTCTTAGTATAGATTTGAAGCTAAATTCTAGGGCTGCTTTTTTGAAGTTTTTAAACGATGGTATAAAGCAAGAAGTTTGATTGGCAAAGTTAGGTATTCCTCTCTAAATTTTTGTGTCAAAAACGCCTCTTCAGCACTCACGATTCGCTCATAATACAGCCAAAATGCTAGAACAAAAACAAGGATAAAAAGAAAATTGCCACTCAAAATCACAGGGCTAAGCATCATAAAAAAATTGCCTAAATAGAGGGGATTTCTACATACAGAATATAGCCCTGTGGTATTGAGACTGACTGCTTCTTGGGCTTTGGTGCCTTTTATGGAAGTGCCTGCTGGGACGACACCTGCGACAAGAGTGCGTATAGTCTGCCCCAAAAGCCCAACTACAAGAGCTGTAACAATTAGAGGAATGTTATAAATTGCCCCCCCCCCCCGACAATACCGCCACTATCGCCTTTAGGATCACTCTCAAATAAAGGCGAACCATAAAAATACACACTCAAAAGAAGCAAAGGAATCATCACCAAAGGCAAATAACTTCTGTATCGAAACAGAAAATCACCCTCTGCAATTAAAGATTTTTGCAAAGTCATACGCTCTCCTTAATTTTTTATTTTTGTTTGGTTTAACTTGATTTTTATTTGGTGCTTTAAACGCACATAAAAATTTGGATTTTACTTTATGTTTTATAAAAATCACATAAACTTTATACACTCATAGAATCCATAATCACTTCGCAACACTCAAACCATAAATAATGCAAAATCTAAATTCCAAACGAGAATCTAAAATCTCTAAAAGGTAAAAAAATATTTTACTAAATAAGGTGGCTTTAAGTAGTTTTGTATCAAACTTGCATTGTTAATGCAAATAAATAGGAAGTTTGAGTATAATCTTAGGATTTTTAGATTCTGCTTGTATTTTGGCATAATGCAGAATCTAAATTGCAAAGCACAACAAAGGAATTAAAGGAGACAAAATGTCAAATATGATTGCTCCAGATAAAACGCCTGTGTGGGTCAATGAGACACGATGTAAAGCTTGTGATATATGTGTTTCTCGTTGCCCTGCGGGAGTTTTGGGAATGAGATTGGATCACCATAAGGTTTTGGGGAAAGTCATTGAGGTCGCTCACCCAGAGAGCTGCATAGGGTGTTGCGAATGCGAATTGCATTGTCCAGATTTTGCAATTTATGTTGCCGATAGGAAAGAGTTTAAATTTGCAAAACTCACTCAAGAAGCCCAAGAAAGAGCCCAAAAAGTTCGGGAAAACAATTTTATGATTATTGATAAAAAGGAAGAATAATGCGAGAAGTGATTTCTGGTGGAAATGAATTAGTAGCAAAAGCGGCTATTGATGTGGGTTGTAGATTTTATGGTGGGTATCCTATTACGCCATCATCTGATATTATGCATGAGATGAGCGTTTTGCTTCCGCAATATGGTGGTAAATTTATCCAAATGGAAGATGAAATCAGTGGTATATCTGTTTCTTTGGGTGCTTCTATGAGCGGGGTTAAGGCGATGACTGGAAGTTCTGGACCGGGCATTTCGCTTAAAGTTGAGCAAATCGGGCTTGCATTTATGGCAGAGATTCCTTTGGTGATTGCTGATGTTATGCGCTCTGGTCCCTCAACAGGAATGCCAACTCGCGTAGCACAAGGCGATATTAACTTTTTGAAGCACCCAACACATGGCGATTTTAAATCTGTGGCTATCGCTCCGGGTAACCTTGAAGAATCCTATACACAAACAGTGCGTGCGTTTAATTTGGCAGAAGAGCTGATGACACCGGTATTTTTGATGATGGACGAAACCATAGGACATATGTATGGCAAAACCTACATTCCGGATTTGGAAGAAGTGCAAAAAAATATCATCAATCGTCGCGTATTTACCGGTGATCCAAAAGACTACAAGCCGTATGAAGTTGGTGCAAATGAAGGGGCGATATTAAATCCATTTTTTAAAGGGTATCGCTATCATATCACAGGATTGCATCACGGACCGCTAGGCTTTCCGACAGAAGATGCGAAAATGGGGCAGGCTCTTATTGATCGATTGTTTAACAAAATAGAATCTAGAGAATCAAGCATTTGTCAAAATGAGGAATTTGAGCTAGAAGATGCAGAGATTGTGGTTATTGCGTATGGATCGAGTGCATTAGCAGTCAAAGAGGCGATTCCTCATCTTCGGGCAATGGGCAAAAAAGTCGGGTTATTTCGCCCTATCACGATTTGGCCAAGTCCCAAAACACGACTCAAAGAATTAGGCAAAAAATACCAAAAAATCATTGTGATCGAGCTCAATAAAGGACAATACCTTGAGGAAATCGAGCGGATTTTGGAGCGCAAGGTAGAATTTATGGGGCAAGCAAATGGGCGAAGTATCGCTCCAAATCAGATCATTGAACGAATTAAGGAGATATAAAATGGCTTTTAATTATGATGAATATTTGCGTGCAGATAAAATGCCTACACTTTGGTGTTGGGGCTGTGGCGATGGTGTGATTTTAAAATCCATAATCCGCACGATTGACGCGCTTGGCTGGAAAATGGACGATGTGTGTTTGGTGAGTGGGATTGGCTGCAGTGGGCGAATGAGCTCTTATGTGAATTGCAACACTGTGCATACGACACATGGACGCGCTGTGGCTTATGCCACAGGTATAAAGCTTGCTAATCCTGATAAACATGTGATTGTCGTTAGTGGCGATGGTGATGCGCTTGCTATCGGTGGCAATCACACAATGCATGCGTGTAGGAGAAATATTGATATTAATTTTGTGCTTGTAAATAATTTTATTTATGGTTTGACAAACTCGCAAACTTCGCCCACAACCCCAAAAGGAATGTGGACTGTTACAGCCCAATATGGCAATATCGATAATAATTTTAATCCATGCACTCTCGCAGATGCGGCAGGAGCAACTTTTATCGCACGAGAATCTGTAATTGATCCTAAAAGAATTGAGAAAGCATTTTTGGAAGGCTTTAAGCATGAGGGCTTTAGCTTTTTTGACATTCATAGCAACTGCCATATCAATCTCGGGCGCAAAAACAAAATGGGCGAAGCGGTGCAGACACTCAAATGGATAGATTCTCGAATTATGACAAAGCGCAAGTTTGATGAATTATCACCAGAAGAGCAAAATGGCAAATTTCCAACCGGAATCCTCAAGCATGATACAAGCAAAATGGAGTATTGCAAGGCGTATGATGAAGTCATCCAAAAAGCACAGCAAAAAAAGGGAGGACATTAATTTATGGAAGCGCAACTTAGATTTACAGGAGTAGGAGGACAAGGGGTTTTGCTTGCAGGGGAGATTCTCGCAGAATCCAGAATCCGCGCAGGAGGCTATGGGATTCAGGCTTCTACTTATACTTCACAAGTGCGTGGAGGTCCTACAAAAGTCGATATTTTGCTAGATTCTAAAGAGATTTTATATCCGTATGCAATCGAAGGGGAGATAAGCTTTATGCTCTCCACCGCGCAAGTAAGCTACGATCAATTCAAAAGTGGCGTCAAAGATGGCGGGATCATTGTCGTTGAGCCAAATTTAGTCAAGCCAACACCTCAAGATGAGCAAAAATTTAGAATCTATCATATTCCTATCATCACCATAGCCAAAGAAGAAGTAGGCAATGTCGTTACGCAATCAGTCGTCGCACTTGGCGTTACGGTGGCTTTCACACATTGTGTCGATAGAGATTTGGTCTATCAAACAATGATTTCCAAAGTGCCTGCCAAAGTCGTAGAACTCAATAAGAAAGCATTTGAACTTGGCGAAAAATACGCAAATGAGGCGTTAAAAAACAAAAGCTAGATTCTAGGGCTTAAGCCTATGCCTTTTATCCAAAAAGATTTTTACCTCCATACCCCGATAAAAGCGACTCTTTTTTTGAAGCAATTGGGGTATCCGCCACATCTCGCGCAAAAAATCATCGACAAAAAGCGACTCAAACACAATAACATTCCTGTAAAAAAATCTCAGATTCTGCAAGGGCTTGTGCGTCTGACTTATTTTGAAGAGCGGTTTTATCAAGCAAATGAGCTGATAGAGCCGTTTTTTATCACAAAAGATTTTGCTTGCTTTAATAAGCCACCAAAGCTCTTGATTCACCCAAAGGGAAGCTTTTTGCATAAGAGCCTTTTAGATTCTATGATGTTTTATTTTGACTCGCACACAAAGCCTATTCATCGCCTAGATTACGAGACAAGCGGGATTGTGCTTGCAGGGAGAGGATATGCAAATGAGCGCGCTTTGAAAGATATGTTTATGGCAAAGCAAGTCCAAAAGCTCTATATTGCAAAGATTAGAGGACATTTATCAGAATCTATAACAATACAAGCTCCTATCAAAGAACCCACCAAGGCTGATAAACTCGCAAGAAAAAATCTTTGCATTCGCTCACAAATCCACCCACAAGGCAAGCTAGCCACAACGATTGTAATTCCTATTGCATATCATGGTGATTGCACTTTTGTCAAGGTGATCCCACTCACAGGCAGGACGCATCAGATTCGGCTTCACCTTTGGTATAGTGGCTATCCGATTGTCAATGATTTTTTGTATAGCGATGATGATGCGCAAAGTATGCGCTATCTTGATGAAATCAAAGCCAGCTTTCAGTCGTATTCGCATAAATTTGCGCCAAATCCACACATAGAGCAAAACCCCGCACTCAACGATTTGTATGCTGATAAATTTTTATGCCTGCATGCGTATGCGCTTAGATTCTGCTTTAAGGGCATTACATATCATATTTGCACGACGCAAAGCCTGCATGTATTGAATTGGTGGGATTGTGATTTGGATTTGGCACAAGTAGGAAGTTTTTAGAATCTAAATTCCACAATACAAAACAATCCAAACTCAAGCAAGCCACAAAGTCTTAAGTCCATCTCACGCAAAATTGCCACCCAATCTCTCACCACCCAAAATATGAAAATGCAAATGCGGCACTTCCTGCCCGCTATTTGCACCAATATTTGTAACGAGCCGATAGCCACTCTCTTTGATTCCAGCGATTTCTACGACTTTGAGTATAAATGCGCTCATTTTACCCATAAGGGCAGAATCTATCGCATTAAAATCTTTGAGCTCTTTTTTGGGGATTGCAAGGATATGCACTTTGGCTTTTGGGGCGATGTCATAAAACGCCAAAAATTCCTCATCTTCATACACTTTTTTGCAAGGGATTTCGCCTTTGATGATTTTTGAAAACACACTCATTTTTGCTCCTTTAGTCCTAACTTCAATCCTACGCGCATTTTTGACGCGGATTTTGAATTGTATATCAAATCACTAAACACATCAAAATCCACACAAAAAAAGCACATTTATCTCCTTAAGCTTTGGTTTGCTATGATTGCGAATTATTTTAGATTCTAGGATTATGATGAGACATATACCTGTGCTTTTAGATGAAGTGTGTGCGCTGTTTGAGCCTATTGGTAATAACATTAATGGCGTTTTTATCGACTGCACGCTTGGCTTAGGCGGGCATTCTCAAGCACTTTTAGCACGACACAAAAACATCACACTTATTGGCATAGACAAAGACACTCAAGCCATAGCTATCGCTAAGCAGAATCTAAAAAATTTTAGCGATAGGGTGCAGATTCTGCAAGGTGGCTTTGGCTATCAGCTAGAAGTCGCACTGCATCGCGCATTTAAATCTCAAAAAAAAGTCGTAGGAATCCTAGCTGACATTGGCGTAAGCTCATTGCAGCTTGATAGTCTTGAGCGCGGGTTTAGTTTCAAGAGTGAAAACCTTGATATGCGAATGGATACAAACCAGAATCTTGATGCTCACTACATTCTTTGTCATTATTCGCAATTTGAGCTAGAGCGGGTGTTTAGAGAGTATGGCGAGATAAAAGAATACAAAAAGCTTGCGCGCTTGCTGAAATCACGCGAATTTGCGAGCGCAAAAGATTTGAGCGCGTTTCTTTCACAACATTTTAGCAATCCTAGAATCAACCCTGCCACTTTGGCATTTCAGGCATTGCGCATCGAAGTCAATGACGAATTAGGAGAATTAAAGCGTTTTTTCAATACCATTGCCAAATATTTTCACGAGCTTAGCGGCGCGATTGTAGACGTGATAAGCTTTCATTCTTTAGAAGATAGGATCACAAAAGAGACTTTTAGAGAATGGAGCAAAAGCTGTATCTGCGATCCAAATGCCTATCGTTGCGAATGTGGTAATAACCACGCTAAAGGGCGGATTCTAACCAAAAAGCCAATCACGCCAAGCCAAAATGAATTGCGTGCAAATCCACGTTCAAGAAGCTCAAAACTGCGAGCATTTGTGGTGGATAAAACATAAAATAAAATCTTAAGAATATCAAGGGCAATATAAGGAGAAAAAATGAATGATGTAAGAATCGAGTATGACGAAAAAAACGGGCTTTCTATCGGAGAGGAGAGCACTCAAAGAGGGCTAAGCATTAGCGCGCTTATTTATGCGTTTGTGTTTTTGCTTGCGGGGCTTTTTATCTGCGTCCCCAAAATCTATCTTAGCAGCACGATTTATTATTTGAGTCGCGACATCAATAAACTCCAAACCCAAAGCGATCTACTCAAAGAAGAAAACAAACGACTAAGTAACGAGCGCGAAATATTGCGCTACAACTATCTCAAGCAAAATCTCAAAGCCTTAGAATCTCAAGTGGCACCTTAAATGCCTTATCGCACCTCGCAAGCAAAACGTAATAATAAAACAAAATACACAGGCAAATTTTTCAAGTAGCACAAAGCAAAAATCTAGATTCTAGAATCCCAAAATCTCATGGAAAATGAATATTATCCAAATGCTCTTTATAGGTTGTGCTAAAAGTATGCACGCCATTTTTATTGCGCACAAAATACAAATAATCCACATCAGCTGGATTTACAGCCGCTCTAATCGCCTCGATACTCGCGCTTCCGACAGGATATGGCGGAATGCCTTTGTTGCGGTATGTATTAAATGGCGTTGGATCAGTTCTAATGCGTTGGGGTGTGATTTTGGTGTGCGAATACGCTCCATAATTAAGCGAGCCGTCCATTTGCAAAGGCATTTTGAGCTTTAAACGATTGAAGATGACAGCCGATACAAGTGGCATTTCTTGCTTGTTTGCGGCTTCTTTTTGTATGATAGATGCTATTGTTATATATCTAAACCACTCCTCTTGCTTATAGCTACCAAGTAATTTTACGGCAAGATTCTGGTGTATTTTTAAGGATTGCTGCACCAAATTCATCATCAAACTTTCCTCATTAATGCCTATTGGAATCTTATAAGTATTTGGAAAAATCACTCCATCTTCATAAGGTGCGTATTTGCTATAACTCTCTTTGAGCTTATTTTCATCAAGCGAAAGCTTTACTGCAATATCTTGGATAAAAAAATACAAAGTCTCGCCCGGAATCAGCACGATTTTATTTTGTGCGGCTTTTGCATTGACAAGGCGATACAAAAAATCCCCCTTAGCAATGCGCTCTCCTCCCATATCAATCAGCCCACTTTGAGGCTTGCCTAGAATCCGCAATATATTTTTGTCAATTTGATTAATATCAAAATTATTTTTTGATAGATATGTTATAATCGACGAAATAGAACCCGAAGGAATAGAGACAATGGGCGTTGTTTTTATCTCCAAAGCCAAATAAAAGAAAACAATTAAAACAATGAGCAAAGCAGTATCCAAAAGAAGACTTAATATTTTTATTATCCTTTTTATCATTCTTTCTACCCTTTTTGGTGGTTTTATGCTTTTGTCAAATGGCATAAATATCAAACAAATCAAAATTGCCAATATTCAAATAAGCGGATTCTACCTAAAACTAAACAATAAATTTATTTTACACATTCAGCAAATAGATATTTCAAAAATTTTAGCCAAAAAACAATCCACCAATCTTGATGATTCATCATTTGACATACAGGAAGTGAGCGATTATGTCAAATATGTGTTATGGGGTATTGCGTATTTTGAAGAGCTCAAAGTCAAAAATATCATCTTAAATAGCGATTATGAGGCGTCGATTGATTATAATGGCAAGCAATACGCGCTCACCTTTCCGCAAGTCAAAGCTGTTTTTGACATTCAAAACAAAGACGACAAAATCCTCATCGACATCAAGCAATTAGCCTTGCTTCATTCAAGCATTGATATAGCAGGAAGGCTTATTTATGCGCCTTCTGATAAGCAATTAGGCTTTGGACTTGTGCTATCTCCTCAGCAAGAAAAAATAACGCGATTTTTTTTGCAAGGCTCAACAAATTTCAAAACATTGCATGTGCAAACCAAAACCTCCAAACTCAAAAATCTTGACTTCCTCCATCAGCTCATCGAGCAGAATCTATCCGAGCAGATGATAATAACCCTCAACAAGTGGTTTTTTGATAGCTTGAAATACGACTCTATCGAGCTAAAAAACGCGAGCTTCAATCTCCAACTCAATACAAGAAATTTCTATAAAAGCCTTTTGCAAAACACAAAACTCAACCTCATCATAAATAAACCCCAATATTCACTAGAATCTAGCTTGCCAAATATTACCGCTGAAGAAGCCAAACTCGAGATTGTAGATTCTAAAGCCTTGCTTTCTTTCAAACAGCCACTTTACGCAAACAACAATCTTGAAGGCTCAAATCTAAGCTTTGTGCTTGAAGATGAGATCCCAACGCTTCATATTGCCTTGCTTTCAAATCATCTAATATACAATCAAGAACTAAAACAAATGCTTCATCATTTTGGAATAGCAATCCCTGTTGATTCCATACAAGGAAACATCACTGGCGATATACTCATCTCGCTAGGCTTTGCGCCAAACGCTACAAATGTCGGCACCAAAGGCTCTATCACGCTTGAAAATGGAATAGTCTATGTCGCAGATACTTATGTAGCGACCAAACAAGCTCAAGCAATGATTGCTATCAATCCACTTGCAGGCGAGTATGGAATCAATATCAATACAATCCACACAACGTATCAAAATATGTTTGATATTGATACGCAAACAAAAATCAATCTTTTAGATAAAAAGCTTACGACAAATCTTATCGTGCATGCATTGCGAGTCAGCACAAATCCCGAGATAAACCAGCAACTCCTTAGCCCTCAAGATATTTTCAAAAACCTAGATAAAATAGATTCTGATACCTTTGAGTCAGCAGAATCTCAAGACAAATCCAAGAGCCAAGAGAACCAAAATCAAGAAAATCAGCAGAATCTAGAAAATTCAGAAAATCTAGAGAACCCGCAGAATCTAAATGAATCAATAGAACCCCCCACAAATCCAATCACACAAAATTTCAACCACATTATCGCCTCATCTTTGCAATCAACACTAAAATACATTCATCATATCCACTACGCCCAGAATAACGCGACCTCAACTGATGTGCCATTATCACCAACCTTGCCTCAACCAGCGCAACCCCAGCCCGCACAACCCCAATCTATACAAATAGAGAATCCAAACGCGCCAACAAAAACGGAAGCAGAAGCGAACCTGCCAACTTTTGCCAAGCCAGATACATCGCTTGCCCCAGAAGAATCCACACTCAATCTCCAAGATGACGACCAAGATAACCAAAATAATAATAAAAATAACGACACAGACAACACAAAAGATAGCACTCAAATCAATGAGCCCAAAACCCCGCAATCTAACCAAAATATAAATCCAAATCAAAACATAAACCAGAATCTACAAAGCACACAAAACACCAAAGAATCTAGTGGCATTTCAGAATCTACCAATACTCAAAATTCTGCCCCATTAGATTCTAGCTCATTAGATTCTAGTTCGCAAACCACAAATCAAGCACAATCTAGCCAAGCAAATCAAGAGCTAAATGAGCCAGATGAGTCAAACCAGAATCTAGAGCAAACCGCAAAAAAAACAGAGCAACCCACCATAAATACCGCAAATAAACCCACACATAAATCCGCCCTAAAGCTTGATTTCAAAAAACCAATGAGCCAAGAGCAAATGCAAAAAGCCATTATCGCGCTTATCCAAGAAGAAGAAAATGATAAATTCACTTATGATATTTTCAAGGCTACGCAAGAGGATTTTCCGCCATTGCAAATACAAGTTGATTTCTCCACACCAACGATTCATATCAATATCGAGCAGCTCAAAACTTATATCGATATTTTTAGCGATGAAATCCGCTTCAATATCGCTGACTTTTCGCAATTTTCTCCATATTCTCCATTGATGAATTTTTTGGGGTTAAAAGAAGGCGATGCGCTGATTTATCTTCAAGATGCGACAAATTTTAAATTCAAAATCAATATCTTAAATTACCCCTCATTTATCCTCAATAAAAAAGGGCAAGTTATCCGCAATTTCTCGTTTTATGGTGATTTGCATAATGGCAAACTTAATGTCAAATCTGATGATGATCTTATTGCTTTGCAATTTGTTGATAATAGCGTATGGACGACATTTAAAAATATCGATATTGATATTAATATGCTGCTTACAAGCCAAGTGCCGGCGATTGAAAATATTTTTAACGCACCCGGTGGCAAAACAGAAGTCTTTAGCAAAGAGCAAATCCAAAACGAAAATGCTTTTTTGCGTCAAAAAAGACGTTATGAGCGACAAAATGGCATTAAGCCACGTATTGTCTCTATCGATGCGCAAAACACAACTGGATTTTTCAAAGATATTATTCTGCCATTTGATGAAGTCAATGCAAAAATCCGAGATGGTCGCATAGTAGCTGATGCGACTTACAAAAATGGTATCGCTAATATTGATATTATCCGAGGAAATGTTTTATTTAAGGCTGGAAATTTCAGTAGTGAATTTTTAAATAAAGTCATCAAAAGCAATATCGTTGAAGGCGGATTATTTGGCATCAATGGAATCTATCGTCAAGATGTATTTAATGGCGAAGTAACTATGCAAAACACGACTTTCAAAGGGTTTGCGATTATCCAAAATGTCATCAGCCTTATTGATACTATTCCGTCATTGATTATGTTTAGGAATCCAAACCTAGGTGCGCAAGGCTATGAAGTCTCCAAAGGCAAAATCTTAATCTCGCTTAACACTCAATATGTCGGACTAGAATCTATAAATCTTGTTGGCAAAACTATGGATGTCAAAGGTGATGGAGTCATCGAGCTTGAGAGTGGAGAAGTGGATATTGGGCTTTCAATCTCAACGCTCAAAAGCCTAAGCGGAATCCTCAATAAAATCCCAATAGCAGGCTATCTTATCTTAGGCGAAGAGGGCAAAGTAACAACGCAAGTGGGCATCAAAGGCACAATATCTAATCCAAAAACCCAAGTCAGCTTAGCTGAAGATTTATTAAAAACCCCGCTTAAAATCATAGAAAGAGTGTTTTCGCCGATAGATATGATTGTTGATGAAATGAGAAAGGGTATAGATTAATGCCTCTCTCCAATCTCAATGCCGAGCAGCTTAGCGCGGCAACTGCAAGAATGGGGCATAATCTTGTCATCGCCTCCGCTGGCACAGGCAAAACCTCAACCATTGTCGGACGCATAGCCTACCTCCTCCACAACGGAATCAAAGCAGAGGAGATTTTACTTCTGACTTTTACTAATAAAGCCTCGCTTGAAATGATCGCAAGGATTGAGAAAAAATTTGGCTTTATCGCCAAACAAATAGAATCTGGCACTTTTCATGCTGTCTCATACCGCTATCTCAAAAACAAATACTCTATCACACTCAAGCAGCCACGAGAGCTCAAAATCCTTTTTAAAAGTATCGCTGAAAGGCATATATACAAAGATATAGGCTCTGTGAAGCCCTATTCTGCTGAATATCTCTTTGATATATACTCGCTTTTTTTAAATTCTCAAAACAATGAAACCCTAAGCCAATGGCTTGAAAACAAAGGCTCTGATCATAGCCAATATGTCGATATTTACGAGCATATCTTTGATGAATACCAAGCACTCAAAAAAGAATACAATTATATGGATTACAACGACTTATTAATCGAATACGCCAATGAAATGAGACAAATAGAATGCCAATACAAAGAGATTTTGTGCGATGAATACCAAGATACAAACCCATTACAAAATCATGTCATCACTTCACTTAACCCAAAGAGTCTTTTTTGTGTGGGAGATTATGACCAAAGCATTTATGCCTTTAATGGTGCAGATATTTCAATCATTTCAAATTTTTCAAAAGTATATGCAGATTCTCAAGTCTTTACATTGACAAAAAACTACCGCTCGACAAGATATATTCTTGATTTGGCAAATCGCGTAATCCAAAACAACGAGCGCATTTACCACAAATCTCTTGAAGTAGTCAAAACCCAAGAACCCATTTTGCCAAAGCTCCTTGTGTATGATGATTTATTTACCCAATACCAAAGTATCGCCAAAAAAATCCTCACAGCAAATTATCCACTTGAAGATATTGCTATTATTTTTAGAAACAACTCATCAGCTGATGGTTGTGAAGCGTCATTGCGCGAGCTAAATATCCCTTCCAAACGCAAAGGTGGCACAAGCTTTTTTGACTCCAAAGAAATCGCACTTATCCTTGATATTTGCGCGCTTATTTATAATCACAAAGATATGATGGCATATATCCATACATTAAGCTATGGCTCTAGCATAGGCAATTCTACCGCCAAAGAAATCTTTGAAGCACTCGTGCGATTAGGCAATGGCAATGCAAATCATGGGCTATTGCACCCCAATAATGAAAGACCTTATTTACAACGAAGCAAAAGCGCGCAACTCGGGCTTTTTGATGATTTTTTTATACTACAAGATTCTAAGAGATTTGATGCACTTCTTTCAGAATCTTTTGCCTCACACCCAATCCTCTCACACCCCAAGCTCAACGCCCAAGGCGCAAAATTTTTAAATGATTTTTTTCATCTTATACATTCAAACCGCTCACACTCAAATCCAAAATCTTTGATTGCTGCAATCGCTAAGGATAAGTTTTATAGACAGATTATTGATGAATTATGTATCCAGCGCGCGCGAGACAAAAATGGCGAAATCCAAATCGATAAACAGCAAGAAGCAAAAGAGAGAATCGAGCGCAAAATACTTTTATTGCAAGATATTGCCAATCATTATGACTATCTAGGAAGCTTTTTGAATGCGATGATTCTAAGCTCTAATGAAAACTCTCAAGGCAATGGCGTCAATCTCTTAAGCATTCACGCAAGCAAAGGCTTAGAATTTGGAATGGTGTTTGTAATCGACCTTATGCAAGGAAGATTTCCAAATCTCAAACTCATGACAAAAAGCGGAAGCCTCGAAGAAGAGCGGAGGCTGTTTTATGTAGCCACCACAAGAGCCAAAGAGATTCTCTATCTCTCCTATGCCAAAAAAGATTCTCTCAAAAACATTCAGTATGAGCCTTCTATTTTTCTTTATGAAGCAAAAATGCTTGAAAAATAACTAATAAAAAGTGTATTGTTATTTTTTTGTTACACAAAAGATAAATAATAAGACTTCCAAATTTAAAAAATAGGAGTCAAAAATGAAATCTCTCAAAACGAGTTTATGGAGTAAAGTTCTTCTTAGCGTAAGTGCTATTGCTATGAGTTTAAGCATTGCAAATGCAGATGTCAAAGAAGGGACAGATTATGTTGTTTTAAAAGAAGAAATTCCAAACGCACAAAACACAGTGATTGAAGTATATAGCTATGCATGTCCATTTTGCTATAAATACTCAAAATTCATTCCAGAAATCATCAAAAACCTTCCAAAAGGCGTAACTTTCAAACCTTACCACTTAGAGCAAAAAGGTGATTATGGTAAGCAAGCAAGCCAAGTGTATGCCGTAGCTATGGCAAAAGACAAAAAAGCTGGAATCGACATTAATGATACTGACAAATCTTCTTTTCAAAAAGCAGAACATGCGTATTTTGAGCAATACCATGCAAAAAAGAATCGCTGGAAAGATGGAAAAGATGTAGATGGCTTCTTAAAAACAGGACTTGATGCAGCGGGAATCAGCCTTGAAGAATTCAATAAAGCACTTGATGATGCAGATGTAAAAGCTATCCTTACAGAATGGGAAGCGAGCTATAATGTAGCGACTATTCAAGGCGTGCCAGCATTTATTGTCAATGGTAAATATCTTATTTACACGAAATCAATCTCTTCACTTCAAGATCTAGAATCTAAAATCCAAGAATTGCTAAAAAAATAGATTCTATTCAAAGGATTATCAATGAGTAAAATTTGGAGTGAATTCAAAAAATCTCCGATCTCTGCTATTGCTAAATGGCAGGATCAGAGATTTTTATGGATTCTTATGACTGTTGTATGTTTGGCATTGGTTGCGGTCGCACATTATGTGTTTCAAGACTATGGATATATGAAGCCTTGCGAGCAATGCGTGTATATTCGTTATGCGTTTGTCGTTATGGCAATAGGCGGAATTATCGTTGCTATCTATCCAAAAAATATTATCCTCAAAGTCATCGGATATGTTTTGGCATTTTATGGAGCGATTCGCGGGATTATGTATTCTGTAAAATTGAATAATATCCACCATGCAGCTCATAGCGATGATCCATTCCAAGAAGTGCAAGGCTGTTCTGCAGTTCCGCATTTTGACTTTGGATTGCCATTACATATTTGGTTTCCTGATTGGTTTAATCCAACTGGTGATTGCGGGTTTGATTACCCAACCGTTCCAGATGGTGTGGTGCTTGAAGGATTTAGAAAAGCATTTGTGGATTTCTATGAAGATGGCTGGTATCTAATCCCAAGTCAGCATTTTGGCAATATGGCACAATGTTGTTTGCTTGCCTATGTTGTATGCTTTGTGATTTTAGCTATTATGGCTATCAGCTGGATTATTGATTTCAGCAAAAAAACTAAAACTCACTAGTAGTTTCTTTTATAATCTTTCTTATTTGTGGATTTAGATTTTAGTTTGTAATGATTTTACCAATCTAAATCCGCAAGCTCTCACAAACTTATTTTTAAATTAAAGTAAGTGTAATTTCGTCATTCTGAAGGAGTAATGCAAAGCAAAACGACTAAAGAATCTAGAAACACAGAATTTAATGTGAATTCAGATTTTGTGTTTTACAAAATTACATCGTGTTGTTTTTATTTTGGCTTTTTATTAGTCTTCTTCTGGATTCTTCGGGTTTTGCCCTAAGACATGACAAAAAATCGGCATTGCGAGCCGATTTATCGGCGTGACAATCCATATCTTTCATTCTAGATTCCAAAATAGATTCTGGTTTGTTTTTTTGGATTTTTCACTTACGCTTAAGATGACAAAATAATTTGTTTTCTGGATTCTGCATTACTCCTTCAGAATGACAAAATAGCGATTTGTTTATCAAAAAAGACAGAATCTAAACACCACATTTATAACTTTATGCGCGATTACAAAACGCCACATATTCGCATCTTGCGCATTGTTTATAATCAGCCTTTTCAAAGTTCATCTCCGCGTGCGATTCTTGCAATGCACTTTGTATCTCCTCTTTGGCATTATGCAATGCTTCCTTGCTGATTGATTGAAACACATTGCTATCTCTCAAAAAAAACGCCCCAACCTCAATGTCTCTAGATTCTGCGCTAGATTCTAGATTTTGCGCCTCAAGCATCGTGTATAAGCCTAATTGCAGGCTTAAAAATCTTTGCGCTTCTTTATCGGTTTTAGGATATTTTTGGAATTTATAGTCAAAAATCTTTATGACTCCATTTTCAATGTCAATCCTATCAAATCGCCCCTTGACTCTCCTGCCTTCAATTACGCCCTCTTTTGCCACCTCACAGCCGATGACTTGAAAGCCATTTTGCGCCCTTTGCTTCTCATACTCCCAAAATCTCGCCATTTCAAAGCGATGAAACTCAAACAAAAACTCTTGGATTCTGCTTTGTGGCAGTATGTGCGCATAAAATTCTCTCTCAATCATCTCAATATCTTTTTGATAAAGCATTTGATTAAGGTGCGCTCCATAGGCTTCTTTGAGGCTATCGTGGATAGATTCTCCGATTTCTTGATTTGTATTTGGTGGTAGTGGTTTTTTGAGATTACACATATAGTAATAATAAAATTTGCGCTTACACTGCAAAAGCACCTTTAAGCTCGAATACGAAAACACAAAGCTAGAATCTATCGTATCAATGATTTCTTCTTCTTGATATGGCTTCATCGCTATTTGCTCAAAAAGCGCAAACCGCTCATCTCCATCAAATGTAGGAATACCAAGCTCATCAATCATACTTGCTGGATTCTCCTCATCATTTGCGCAATATGTCAATCGCGCCTTACTTGCTCGCAAAAAAAGCTGATAATAATAATGTTTTTGCAAATCCTGCCTATCTTTCATCGTAGGCATATCAAGGCTTTGACGCAATGCGCTATTTAAAAACATATCGCTATCTTTGACTTTTGGTATAGTGCTTGCATTAAAATCAACCACAAACACATACTCCAAATCAAGCCCCCGAGTCTCCAAAACCTCCATAACTCGAATCTGCCCACCACCCACATCATCAATACTTAGCTCTTTTATTTCTCTCAAAAAAAGCTCCACAAAATCTGCCCATTGAAGCTTTTGTATCTCTGCGTGTATTGGCTCATATTGCAGCAAAATCTCTTGGATTTTATGAAGGATTACAGATGGGATCTGATGTGAAATCTGAGATTGCGCAATGCATTGATTTATAAAGTCAAAATAAGATTCTGAAGAATCTATGGATTCTGCTTGACTTAATGTTTTTTCTAATACCATAAACCATTCAGAATCTACAATGCTTTTACCCATTGCATAGTTGAGATTGCGCGCAAGATCAAGCGTGTATAAAAAGTTTTGATAATCTTTTGATGGCAACACAACAGCAATTTTATCCGCATCTATGCCAGCTCCCAAAAGCTCTTGTATTTTTTCAAGCACATAGCTTGCTTGCGAGATACGCATACTAAAGCCAAAAGCCTTTATATCCAAAGCCTGCGGATATGCGCTTTGAGAAAGGATTGTTTTTGAAGCAAGGTCAATTTCGTAATTGTGATTTTCACAAAGGCTGATTCCTAGCCATTTGAAATGCTCCTTATTATATCGATCGATTTGAATGTGTAGAATAATTGACGTAATCTGCATGGCTTGCTGCAAAATAAAAATCTCTAATGGATTTAAAAACCCATCTAAAGCTATATGCACCTTAGAAAAAGCACGCAAAAACTCACTTACTATTTGTATCTCTGAAATTTTTGGTGTCGCGCAGAATTTGTATTCTTGAAGCTTTTGACTAAAGCGATCCCAAATCTGCTCTAGAATCTGCAAATGCTCGACATAATCCCCATAAATATCTTGAAGCGGAATCTGCTTTAAATCAACATTATGCAATGTAAGCTCTCGAAAAAATGAGATCAAAAAATCGCTACTTTCTAAATACCCCAAAAAACTATGCTCAAACACAAAAACATTTGTGATGTTTGGCATATCAGCGATAATATTACACAAAATGACTTTTTGGATATTGCGCGGAATAAGCATTCTATCAGGCACAAAAAATACATGAGCAAAAAAATCCCCTACACTCATAGCCCTTTCTATAGGAGTTTGCGGGGTTTGGACTTGTGCTTGAGTGTGCGGGGTTTGAGTGTGTGAATCTTGGGCGCGTAAGTGCAAATCTTGCGAGTTTGCAATGTCAGCACTACTGGCTTGTGGATTTTTGGCATAAAAATCAAGCACAAGCCTTTGGGTAGAAAAAACAAATAATTCAGAATCTACAAAATCTTGCATACTTTTTAAATTTGACTAAAGAATTTTTTGCTTCCCCACCAGCCAAACAATGACGCCAACCCAAAAAATAGCACAAATAACGCAATAAGCACACCAATAGTTAGCCCAGCAATTTTTGGATTAGCGATAAAAAGAAGCGCAATGATGATATTGAGAATCCCCAAAATCAGAATCCACACCCAATCAAGCCCTATTTTTTTGACTTCAAATGCATATCCGATGCCTAAAATCCCCTTAAATAAAGTCATAAATGCCACAAAATACACAAAAGTCAAAGAGGTAAATTCAAGCCCGCCAAAAATAAAAACAAGCGCAAACACAATGCTTAAAAGCCCATCAAGCAAGACAAAATTCGCACCTGATATGGATTTGATATTGAAATAATAAATTACATTGCTTATCCCACCGACAATCAAAAAAACCGGAAGTAAAAATACAAAACTCAAAAATGTCTCCATTGGCGTAAAGCACCCTATCACGCCAGCTACAATCATCATTACGCTAAAAAGCACCCAAAGTATGCTTCCAAAAGTTTTCATTATTGCTCCTTGAATTTATATTGAAATAAAAAGCATAATTGTATCTTAATGCATCTTAAGATTTTGCAAAATAGACAAAAATACTACACAATCCTAATCCATTTTGGAAGATATGCCAAAAGCCTATCTTGAATGATTAAAGATTCTGCCATATCACCGCTAAAAGTAATGATGTGTATATTTTCTTGCTTGCATATTTGAGTGATCGCTTGAGAAAGCACTTCACAAACACAGCTCACCGCACTATAAGCTACACCATTCATTTCTAATCCACCTAGCAAATAACTCAATGGCGTGCGCATAGCTTTGTCAATCTCTATACTGAAACTTGCACTTGCTACGCTTTCATTTGTATTTTCAATATTTTTATCTATATTTTCATTTATATTTTCGCGGACGCGTAGCTTGAAGTCAAATCGGCTGATATGCGGATACAAATAACTTTGAGCGGCATTCAAAAATTCTTTTTTGCATAATATGTCATATTGCCTAAAATCCTCACACATTTCACCCATAAAATCTTCATAAGATGTATCGCAATCTTTTCCACCTAATCCAACAAACATTTCATACATCACCCTAAATACATCGCTAAGATTCTGGCTTCGCCTAGAATCTAGCGCGCCATTGAGATTAATTTTTTGAGATTCTGCCCATTTGTGGTAGTTTTCTACAAGTCTTGCGCCAAGCTTATTTTTGCTACTGATTTGTTGAAGCAAAGCAAGCAGGTTTGATTCAAAATCAAGTGCCAAAAAATCCTTAGATTCTGTAATTTTAGATTCTGCTTGTGTGTAGATTCTTGTTTGAGATTTAGAATCTAAACAAATATGCAATATTTGCTCAAGTGGCTTATTCTTTGATGTATCAAGGGTAAATATATTTAATACTTTAGGTTTAGCATTATAGGCTGAAGTATTGTTTGGTGGCTCTTCTAAGTAGCCAAAGCTATCCCAAAAATTTGGCTCACTACAAGCGATACAGCCATGCCCAGCTTGGATTGGCCAGCTTGTTTTGGAATTAAATTTGACTTTTGGGCAGTTATTAAAAGTATAAGGTCCTTTGCAGCCTACTTTATACAAACAATATCCATTTTGCATATGTATATCATCAAAACTCTGCACAAAATCCCCAGAATCAAACCTTACTTTGCGCTCGCACATATCATGGAGACTTTTCCCATAACTCCACAAAGGACGATTGAGAGAATCTAATGGCGGATACTCTTGCATAAGAATATAATACATAATGCTTGCGACAATATTTGTATCACTTGGCGGACAGCCAGAGATATTGACAACCTTTTGCTCCAAAAATGTATCAAGCCCAACTGCATTTGTAGGATTAGGATAGGCAGCTTGCACCCCGCCAAAGCTAGAACAAGTCCCAACAGCAAAAATAGCTTCTGCTTTGCTTGCTAAATGCCTGCATTCTTGCTCGCCTGTTGTCCCTGATGCTCCAGAAGTAAAAAACAATGATGACTCGCCAAATGGCACACCGCCCTCAACAACCAAAATAAAATCCTCACTATCAAGCTTATCTAAAATATCTTTTGCCAAAAATCCCGCTGACCCCATTAATGTCTCATGGTATTCAAAGCGGATATATTTAAACATCAACGATCCTACATCGATTTTATCAAGACGCAATATACTCTCTGTGCAGCCACTACATTCTGCCAAATGAAGCCAAACAAGATTGCTTAAAGGCTTTTTTGAGAGGATATGGCTACAAAGTGCGAGATTATCTTTTGGAATACCAACCAAAGCGCATATAGAGCCAAGCCATTCCTCATCTATTTCGCGCGTAATGCCAGAATCTTGCAAGGATTGCAAATGCGAAGTGAGCTTGTGGGTTATGTATTCATTGCGTGTTTGATGTGTTATTTGATGTGTGTTTTGGTTTGTTATTTGCGCTGTTTCCATAGATTCTGAGTCTTTTCCTAGTCTTTTTCTAGTCTTTAGTTGGATTTAAGGTTGTTTCTCATTATTATATATGATTTGATAATCATTTGACGATGTAAGCATAATGATTCTATGCTTAAGATTATTTTTAATCTCTTATGAAGTTTTATTTTTTTATAATCCGCCTACAATTTTAACAAAAGGATGCACAATGGCACATAAAAAAATTATGGCTTCATTCACTTTATTTGGTCTAATGATAAGCGCAAATGCAGCTGATATTTCAATCAGCACTTATGGGAGACTCGGAGCGATTGGATCATTTGACTTTAGCGGCAGTAAAAGTAGCTATGCAGGGACTTTGGCACATCTTGGTGCGGATTTCTCTCTTACAAATGGCTTCAAATGGGGGCTTGGCGCAATCGGTGCTTGGGCAGCTTGGCAAGATAGCCGTTATGGGACAAATTCGACGCTTCCATATGAAGGCGGTGGCGATGCATCAGAAGCGTATGTAGGCTTCAAAAATAGACTTATTAGCTTTTATGCGGGACGATTTAAAAATGATTTTATGAAATTTGACTGGCTACAAGGCAATGTGCAAGGATTCTCATTGCGCTTCTCAACTTATGAGGATAAAGCATCTTATTGGATCACTTATGCCAACTCTTACCTCTACAATGGCAAACAACACAACTATATTCAAGGTGATAGAATTGCTGGCGATTTGACGACTTTATCGCCATTTAACCCTAACTCCAAAAACAGCTTAGTAGGCGGGGAAATCATCGCTCTTGGAATGGATTTTTCTATCAAGCACTTTTTGCTGAAACCATTTGCATTTATCAACACTGATGCACAAAAACGAGGTGCGCTATTTCAAGCTGGGCTAAAGGCTGGATTTAACTTCAATATCAGCAACGATTTTCTCTCAACAACAGTGCTTCAAGCAATGTATCAGTATTGGGATATTGTTCCAAATGGATCGGCTTCTTCTGTGCTTGTATGGGGTGATGAGACATTGCGCTACAAAAACTTCTTATTTGGTGCGGGTGTGCTAGGCATTATTGGTAATGAAAATTCTAGAATCTACGCTTTGAGTGATTCTTCTAAATTCTATGGCAGAACAATGTTTTCGCAATACTATGCTCCATATTTTAAAGGTGGCTCTTTGAGTGGATATGTCTTTGGTGGCTTTAGTATGAATAACAGAATCCGCGTCGATGGAATGGTGAGTTTTGGAAGCTATGCGGAATATTCTATTGTCTCTACATTTGGTATCTGGAAGCAAGACAATATGAAGCTTGATGTAGGTGTGGGCTATGCGTATGTCGATGCAAAATTACTCACAGGCAATGCACTTAATGCGTTTGTTAAATTCTCATATTAATTTAATTGAGACTTCATTTTAGATTCTCATTAATCCTCTGATACGAGAATCTAGCGCAAATTCCTTATGATTTTTACCTATGATTTTTTGTATTAACTTTTTGGTATAAATTTTTATTACTCTTTGCCGATATAATTCAAGTATGAGCTTAGTCTCTACTTCCACAAAAAGGATACTTATGAAAACAAAACTTTTAGGAAGCGTTATTTTAGCTTCGACAATCACAACTGCATCAAATGCTGATGTGCAGCTTTTTGGACATTTAGGTGTCCTTTATAATCAGGGCTTTGGTGATGTTAAAATCGCTGGAGATAATATAAATTATGGTGGTCTCACAGGGCATTTGGGCGTAGATATTGGCTCTTCAAATGTCGGATTTGGTGTTGGTGGCTGGGGAGGAACACAGCTTTGGGGCACTCAAGATTATGCAAAAAATTTCGTCTATGGCGATCAATACATTGATCTATCAGATTTGTATTTCCGCTATAATGGTCAGTTTGACTTTTATGCTGGTCGCTTTGATGGGCATTTCTTGAAAGCTGATTGGATAGATAATTACATTCAAGGTGTGGGCTTGAGCTGGAAGCTTGGTCAGAATTCTAACATTTGGGTAACTTGGGCAAATGACTACACAACTTATGGAGTATTGCCGGGTCGTATAGCAAGCGAGCTTCAAGCTTACAGAAGATTTCCTTCTAGCTTCAATAACTTTGGGGTTGGAGATTGGGATCTCATCGCTGGTGGTGCAAATTTAGATTTTGATATCTTGCAAATCGATCCATTTGTGCATTATTTCTTAGGCACACCAAATGCATGGAGAATTAATTATGGTGATGGAAACAACACTCTTCAAGCAGGAGCAAGAGCAGCACTTATGCTTGGTGGAAGTGGATTCAAATCAACCACAGCAGCGCGCTTTATGTGGCAAAACAATTATACTAACACTTTCCTTTTTTGGATTGATGAGGAACTACGATTCTCTGAGATCTTCAAGCTTGGTGCTGGTTGGTATATTGTAGGAAAAGATTCTGGAATCTACACTATCACCGATCATTCTCGATTCTACGGACGATACACTATACATAGCATGGGTTACTTTGGTGCAAACACAAACTCATGGTATGTATTTGGTGGTGTAGAACATAAGCGCGTAAAATTTGATGTATTGTATGCAGGCGGTGGCTATAATGAATTCTCAGCAGTAGCTTCTGTGCGTGTGCTTGATTATCAATTAGGCTTTATGAGAGAAGGTTTGGCTGTTGATGTGGGTGCTGGATATGTCGGTAATGGATTTGGCGACAACAACATTCAATACCACAATGCAATCGCATTTGCAAAACTTGTATTCTAAGTCTTGCCTCCCCTTATGGGGAGTTGTGTAAAAACATAAATTTTCCCTCTGCTTCTCCTAGAAAATCCGCGACAACTTGACACTTGATCTTAAAGAGCAAAAACAATCTCTCATCTTTTTTGTCTTCTAAACACTCAAAATTTCCCATACCTTTTGCCAAAATCAAATCCGCCTCATCATAGCTTTTTCTAGCCTGCGTATTTGCAAGATCATACAAAAACCCCGGAGATTCTACTCCAGAATCTAATACCTCACATATCGTAAATAGCTTAGAATCTGTTTGCGCTAAATCATCAAGTGTGATGTCATTGATAATTGGTTTTCCGCGTGTAAAATATGTGATTGTGAGATGTGGATAAAAGTGCTTGATAACTCGAATCAAAACCTCATCAAACTCATTCTCACCCGCATTATCTCCAATATATACAAGCTTTTTAGCCTGCCCTAATCTCTCCTTAAACGTCTCAAAATCAAACACCCCAAAATCAATCATATCAATATCAAATTCACAAGATTTGGCACCAAAAGTGTGAATATCAAATGGCTTCTGACTTCCATAATCAATCACATTACCCAAAACAGCCATTTTTACGCCCCATTCCAAATCATTCACAAAAGGAATGCTTGATAGAATCTGGCGCGCTGTGATAATGCTTTGTTTTTTGATTTTGGCGTATGGATCTTGATTATGGATTCTCTGTGTGATTTGTTTATAGATTTCAATAGCAAGCTTTGGAGGCGGGCAAGCAAGAGTAGTAGTAGAGGTAGGAATAAAATCAACTTTGCATTCCATATCAAAAAGTGCTAGAGTCTTGCACGCTTGATTATGCAAACATGTAAGACAATGTTGTGTGAGATTCATTTGTGAGCTCTGATGCTTGAACTATTATTGTGTATTATGTTTGGCTACCACCTGTGCCACTTCCTCCGGTATTATTTCCACCTGTATTACTGCCTCCCAAATCAGAAACACGTCCCCACATCAAACGATACTTTCGCTTCATAAATTCAAGCTCTTCGCGGGCGTGTTTAAGCTCTTCGCGCATTGTATCGATTGTTTTTTTATCATCATCATACACTTCTTGCATTGATATTAACGCTTCTTTTAAGAATCCATTTTCGTTTTTAAATGCCGCGATTGTCTCATCTTTTGCCATAACGACTTTTTCATGAAGCCCCATAATCGTATGAATCGTGCGCTCAACGAATACAGGATCATAAACCTGCCCATTGGCTTCAGCAGAAGTAAGCCCAGTTTGGACTCTGCTAATGAGCGCATTTGTGCTACTTTCAGCTTCAATATAAATTTCGCCATTTTCTTCTTTGCTTTTTATACTTCCATTTGCAATCATTTCATTGACTCTCTGCTCCTCAAGCCCAGAGATCTTAAGAAACTCATCAAATGCAACCCACGCACTATTTTTGTTTTCCATTATTTTACTCGCACCTCAATTTCTTGAGAATCTAATTCGACTTTTTTTGCTTTCATCACTCGATCTTCAAGCAATTTCCCAGCCAATTCTTCATTATTCAAACTCAGAATCTGCATAGCCAAATACGCAGCATTAATAGCACCCGCTTTTCCTATACTTACCGTTGCCACAGGCATTCCTGATGGCATTTGGACCGTGGATAAAAGCGCATCAAGCCCATCGAGCGCACCACTCATTAATGGAACGCCAATCACAGGCTTTGTTGTTTGCGATACGATTGCGCCAGCCAAATGCGCTGCCATTCCAGCTGCACCGATAAATACTTGCGCGCCTCTTATGCTTGCGTCCTTGATGTATTCTTTTGTCCGATCAGGGCTTCGATGAGCAGAGCTAATCAGCACTTCATAAGGCACATCAAATTTTTTAAGCACCTCAACACACTCGCTCATCACCTCAAAATCACTTTTACTTCCCATAACAATGCTTACAAAATCCATTCCGCTCTCCTATTGGCAGTTATAGCATTCTACCGATCTATTCATTACGCTTGATTCTTCATCTACACTTGGGCTCTCACTTCGCAAATAATATGTGGATTTGAGTCCTAGCTTCCATGCGAGCATATAGATGTCATTAAGCAGTTTTCCACTCACTTTATCAATCCTCATAAAAATATTTGTGCTTTGCCCTTGATCGATCCATTTTTGGCGCACAGCAGCCACTTTGATAATAGCAGTTTGATCCAAATTATAAGCTGAAGTATAAAAATTCCAAGTTTGTGCATCAAGCTCTGGCACCACCACAGGAATAAGCCCGCTTAGATTCTCCTCAAACCATTTGCGCTTATACACAGGCTCGATTGTCTGCGTTGTGCCCGCCAAAATACTAATCGAACTTGTTGGGGCAATAGCCATTAAATAGCCATTGCGTATTTTATTTTCTCTAACTCTTTTGCGTAATATATCCCAATCATAAACCTGACCAAAAAGCCCTCCCCTATCGACAAGACCTAATGCAGTCTTGTTTGCTAAATCAATAGGAAAAATCCCCTTGCTCCAATTTGAGCCTTCAAATTGCGGATAACTTCCTCTCTCAAGTGCCAAATCAGAGCTTGCTAAAATCGTATTATAGCTTATCATCTCCATAATCTCATCAATTTTTGCCAAATGCTCATCGCTTCCCCATTCTATGGATTGTGTCGCAAGCATTTGTGCCTCACCCATGACACCAAGCCCTATGGCGCGATTAAGCATATTCGTTACTTTGACTTTGCGATTTGGATAGAAATTAAGATCAATCACATTATCGAGCATACGCACTGCTATGGGTATCACGCGCTCTATATCTTCTTTTGTGTTGATTTTGCTAAGATTCACGCTTGCAAGATTACACACTGCAGTATAGCCACCTGTGTGGATTCTTGTTGTGATAAAAATTTGCTTTCCATTAAGCATATCAATGCTTGTAAGCTTATTGGCTTTTTTGGTGATGCCAATATCAGTTGTAACCATCTCCTCTTCTTCATAATACTCTTTTGTGCCATCGGTAAATTCTACTTCTACGCTTGAATGACTCGGAGCGGTGTTTTGAAAAATCTCTGTGCAAAGATTTGAGCTACGGATAATGCCCGCGTGCGCGTTTGGATTAGCGCGATTAGCAGAATCTTTAAAACACAAAAATGGCAAACCGGATTCAAAATAATTACTCAAAATCTTTTTCCATAAATCCTTAGCACTGATGTGATCTTTGATGATATTTGGATCATTTTCTAATTCCACATATCGCTTCTCAAATGCTTCGCCATAAAGTTCTGTAAGCTCTTTGCATTGATAAGGATCAAACAGCGTCCATAAGCCATTTTCTTCAACTCTTTTCATAAACAAATCACAAATCCAAAGCGCAGGAAAGAGATCATGAGTGCGTCGTCTCTCTTCACCAGAATTTTTACGCAAATCCACAAAATCATTGACATCTGTATGCCACACTTCAAGATAAGTAGCTATCGCGCCTTTGCGTGTGCCAAGCTGATCGACTGCGATTGCGACATCATTTGCGATTTTAAGAAATGGCACAACGCCACCGGCGGCATTTTTATATCCATCAATAAAACTTCCAAGCCCGCGCACTTGCGAATAATCCCAACCTATACCGCCACCATATTTACTCAAAAGTGCCATTTCCTTATACGCATCAAAGATTCCCTCGATATTATCAGGCGTGCTACCTACATAGCAAGAGCTTAATTGATGACGAGGCGTTCTTGCATTTGCCAATGTAGGAGTAGCACACACCACCTCAAACTTTGAGAGCAAATCATAAAATCGTATAGCCCATGTATTTGGATCTTGCTCGTTTTGTGCCAAAAACATCGCAATCGCCATAAACATATGCTGCGGAAGCTCAATTGGCTTATTGTCGCTATTTTTAAGCAAATACCGATCATAAAGAGTTTTGATACCAAGATAATTAAACTGCAAATCTCGATCTGGACAGATCTTAGAATTTAACAATTCTAAATCAAATTTTTCTTTTAATCCACGCACGATTTTCCCGGATTTTTCGCCAATTTCAAAATAATCTTTGAGATGTTTATAACCTGTAAAATTGCTGACTTTGTGATACAAATCATACAAAAACAAACGAGCCGCGACAAAAGTCCAATTTGGAGCTTCGATGTCGATTTTATCAACTGCTGTTTTGATGAGTGTTTGCTGGATTTCCTCAGAAGTGATTTTGTCTCTAAAATGTATTTTTGCATCAAGCTCTAGCTCGCTTTGATTCACGCCATGTAAGCCCTTCACTGCACTTGCAGTGTATTTTTGAATCTTAGTAATATCTAATGTCTCGATTCTTCCGCTTCTTTTGACTACAGTTATCATCTCCACTCCTTGTATATGACTTTTTTATTTATTGATAATGCACTCTAGATTCTTGGTTATGTTGTGTTTATTTCCTTGCTGCGCGTTTGCGTTCATTTGGATCTAAAAATTTCTTTCGAATACGAATAGAGGTAGGCGTAACTTCTAGAATCTCATCTTCTTCTATCCATTCTAATGCACGCTCTAATGTCAAATCTCGCGGTGGGACAAGCTTGATTGCTTCGTCCGCGCCGGAGGAACGCATATTTGTAAGATGTTTTGCTTTTATAGGATTCACATCTAAATCATTATCCCTGCTATGCTCGCCAATGACCATTCCCACATAAACTTTTGTCTGTGGGTTGATGAAAAGCACACCGCGCTCTTGGATATTAAAAAGTGAGAATCCTGTCGCTTCGCCTGATTCCATAGAGATGAGTGCGCCATTTTTGCGCGACTCTACACTTCCGCTATATGCGCGGAATTCTAAGAAGCTATGATTCATTATCCCCTCGCCCTTTGTATCTGTCAAAAACTCGCTCCTGTATCCTATGAGCCCACGCGCTGGAATCTCAAACTCTAAGCGCGTATATCCCTCGCCCATTGGATTCATCGCTTTCATCTCCGCCTTGCGTCTCCCTAGCCGCTCGATAATCGCCCCGCTAAAATCTTGGGGCGTGTCAATGACTAAATGCTCAAAAGGCTCGCATTTGACGCCATCAATCTCTTTGATAATCACTTCAGGGCGCGAAATGCTAAACTCAAAGCCCTCGCGGCGCAAGTTTTCAGCCAAAATCGTGATTTGCAGCTCGCCACGCCCACTTACGCGAAACTTACCCTCGCCCATTTCTTCACAGCGCATCGCAATATTTGTTTGCATTTCTTTTAATAGCCTATCTTTTATCTTATTGGCGGTTACATGCTTGCCTTCAGTGCCAGCTAGTGGGCTATCATTGACGGCAAAATACACACTCATCGTGGGCTCTTCTAAGTGCATTGGATCTAGTGGCATAGGATTTACAGGATCAACGATAGAATCCCCCACATCAATGGCATTAAAGCCCGCAATCGCGACAATATCGCCCGCCTCTGCCTCCTCGATTTCTGTGCGTGCTAGCCCTAGAAATCCTATGAGTTTGCTAATACGCCCGCTCTCTTTCTCGCCATCGCCCTTTGCTAGCATCACATTTGCGCCCTTTTTAATCACGCCATTAAACACGCGCGCAATGCCTATTTTGCCGACATAGTTATCATAGTCAAGTGTAAAAATCTGCATTTGCAAAGGATTCTCACTGCTTCCACTTGGCAATGGCACAGATTCTAAAATCGCCTCAAAAAGCGGCTCTAAGTCCTTTTTCTCATCTTCGAGATTCTTAATCGCGTAGCCATCGCGAGCGGCTGCATAAATCACAGGAAAATCAAGCTGAAAATCACTCGCACCCATTGCAACAAAAAGATCAAAGACTTCATCAACGACCCTATCAGGTTCAGCCGCAGGCTTATCGATTTTATTTACAACAACAATCGGGCGGATTCCAAAGCTTAGAGCCTTTTTGACGACAAATTTAGTCTGTGGCATTACGCCTTCTTGCGCATCGACAAGCAACAGCACGCCATCTACCATTTTTAACACGCGCTCCACCTCACCGCCAAAGTCCGCGTGCCCGGGCGTGTCGATGATGTTAATTTTTGTGCCTTTGTAGCGAATGGCAGTGTTTTTGGATAGAATCGTAATCCCGCGCTCACGCTCTAAATCATTACTATCCATCACACGCTCAGCGACTTCTTCGCGCTCACTAAAAGTGCCAGACTGGCGCAAAAGCCCATCAACTAAAGTTGTTTTACCATGATCAACATGCGCTATAACAGCTATATTTCGAATATCTTGCATTATAAGAATCTCTTTGTTTTAGGATTATTTTTAAAATTGAAATTGTATAATCTAAAGCTTAACGCTAACCTTAAAATCTCAAGTTTAATTTGTATCACTTTTTAAACTTTTTAACAATGGCAAAGACAATACATTGAATAATAAATATAAAGAAAATTGCAAGAAAAATAAGGGTAGAATCTAAAATTTGATATTTTTAGCATTTGGATTCTAGATGGATATAACAACAAACATAGCAATCAAACAAAGTCAGCACCACACACACAAAAGCACTACAATCATTACAAGCACCAGAATCGCACTTTGTGGCGCGATGATGTATTTTTGTAGCTTGATTTTTACAGGTTGTGCGACTGATTTAAGCAGTCTTAATACATTCTCAACATCATATTATGAGCACTCTCCACATAAAGCTTATGAGTTTGCCACAAAAAAAAGCAAAAACAACATAGATTTTCTATGGGCATTTCAAGCTGGCGTCAGCGCATATACAGCCGGCGAGAGACAAGCCAATGAGATTCTGGATAAAAGCGAAAAGATTTTTAATCATTTCGAATCAGAAGGGCTTCTTTCATCGGGGCTAGCGCAAACAGGTGCAACGCTTGTCAATGACAATGCAATGGCATATAGAGGCAATATTTATGAGGGTGTGTTTATCAACTACTACAAAGCCCTTGATAGAATGCTTTATCAAGATTTTAGCGGTGCTAGGGTTGAGTTTAACCGCGCAAATGATAGACAAAGAAGAGCCAAAGATTATTACACAAAGCAAATTATGCAGGCTATGGAAAACGAACAAGAGCGATACAATTCAAGCGATGCGACAAAAAACATCAAACAAGACAAATCGCAACTTGAGACAGAATCTATCCTCAAAGCCAAATACACAAATCTTGATAATTTCAAAGCTTTTGATACTTTTATCAATCCTGCTGTTTCTTATATGGCAGGATTATTTTTTGCGCTTCAGCAGGATTCTAAGGGGGTTGAATACCTCAAAGAAGCTTATGGTATCACGCATTCAAAAACTATCGGTGATGATATAGTGCATTTCACCTCTAGCCCGCAAGCACAACAAACACAATATTACACTTGGATTCTGCTTGAAGAGGGCAAACAAGCCCACAAAACAGAGCTTGAGTTTAATTTGCCAATCTGGACTACAAGCGGGCTTTATCACTTTGGTATCGCACTTCCGCAGATACATAATGGACTTAGTTTTTATCAACATTATGCACTACAAATCAGCCAAAAAGATATAATCAACGCGGATTTTATAATCTTTGAAGAGATCACAAATACCGATACAATCATCAGCACAGAATTTGAAAAACAACTTCGAGCGATCACCACACGATCTATCGTATCTGCATCAATCAAGCTTGCAGGGCAAGTCGGGCTTGCAAAAGGATTTGAACAAGTCAATCAATCCGCAGGGCTTTTAGCCTCGCTTGTTGGTAGCATTTACACAATGGCGACAACGCATGCGGATTTGCGTATAGCTAGCGTGCTTCCTCACAAAATCCTACTTGCCAAAATCCCAAGCACATTTAGCGCGCAAGAAGAGATTATATTTTTTGCGGATAATACGCCATTAGCCACGATAAAGTTTCATGACTGCGCCCCTACCCTAGAATCTAAAGCAGAATCCAAAATAAAATCCAAAGCAGAATCTAAGCACAAACAAGCCTATATGATGTGCCAAAACCAAAACAATATCCTCTACATTAGGCAGACAAAAAACAGCACTATTCTTAAAACGCTTTACCAAAAAAATGACTAAAACCATGCAAAAATAAATTATAATATGCCCTAAAATCTGGAATCTCAAGGACAAAAAATGACAAAAAAAATAACTATTTTTGGCTTGATACTTGGCGGAATCATCATTGTGGTTTTATGTGGGGTTTTGTTTTTTGGAAGCTATTTACTCAAAAAAAATATCCAAACCACGCTTGATTCATACGCACAAGAGTTACAACACTCTATACCTAATCTAAAGATCGCGCCATTTTCTTGTAGCGGATTTACAAGCATCACTTGCCAAAGCCCGCAAATCACCTTTTCTCATTATATCGAGCTTCAAGATTTTGAGATGAATATACAAAATCTTCATAGCAGCAATAAACTTGATTTTTCTTTTCAGTCCAAACTCGCACTATTTAATAATCAAAACAGCCAAAAAACTACAAACATAAACACTTTACTTAATATGTTTCTTATCTCTATGTCGCCAAATCTCAATCCCTCAACCCTCATCACACCAAACGCCTTTAAATGCACGATTAATAATGAATTTGCTAATCAAATAATCCACAATATCACGCAGTGTAATTTCACCGCACCACATATACAATACCTCCTCCAAGCCCGCACTGCACAAAATCTCAATACAAACCTCAAGCAACTCAAAGATGTCATACTTGAAAGCTATGAGCTCTATATGCAAAATCCACAAGAATTTAAAAACAACTTCAAATTGCAGTTTGATTCTGCGCGACTCACGCTCACACCGCAGAATCTAAAAGAGAGCATTTTTGAGCAAATCAAATCTCAAGATACAAATTTCACGCCTGATTTGTATGCCAAAAGTATAGAGTTTTCAAAAAATATCGCTTTGTATATGCTTGGTATATCTTTTAATCGTAGTGCATTTCCATTCAAGCAAGAAATACTCCAATCCATCGATGGCATCGCCAATATGCTTAATGCGCAAAATAATGGAATAGAATACACCCTCTCAAACACTTCAGGGCAATTTATCTCTCTGCTTGAGCTAGAATCTATGCTAGAAAAATACAACCTCTCAAATCTATCTCTGCAATACAAAGAGCTCCACAAAGAGCCTAAAGAGCCTCATAATGAGCCAAGAGCCGCGCAATGAATAAGACACACAATACAAACAATCTAAGAAATGACAAAAAAGGCAAAAAAGGCTTAGCGCGCTTATGGAATGCGTTTTTTTACTCCAAAGATGGACTTATCGCAGCCTTTAGAGATGAAGCAGGATTTCGCCAAGTTTGCTTGATAGCTTTGTGCTGTTTTGTGGGGGGATTTTACTTTGGGCAAGATTTTAGCCAAAAAATCCTCTTAGCACTGCCGGGGTTTTTGTGCGTGATTGTCGAACTTTTTAATACAGCCATCGAAAACGCAATCGACCACACAAGCCTAGAATCTCACCCGCTCGCCAAAAAAGCCAAAGATATGGGAAGTGCCGCGCAAATGCTAAGCATTATATTTGTAGGCATTGTGTGGGGAGTATTTATCTTAATGCAAATTTGGTGAGAATGATTAAGTAGAATCTAGATTCTATTTTCCATGTGATCTAACTCCTCTCTTTTTGCTTCTTTTTGCAGATTGCTTTGTTTGGCTTATCTTGTGTTATTTTGGCGACGCACGAAAAGTAGCGACTCACTTGGTTTTATCTTACGCCAAAGCTTTCAAAACTACAAAAATAAGCTAAAAATAGAGGATTTCTTACACGCTCGTTTGTGTTTGACATAGAATCTCGTCATTACTTGAGCGAGTGAAACGAACGAAGAATCCAGAAAAAATCGTCATTGCGAGGCTTCCGCTAGGAAGTCGTGGCAATCTATTTTTGCTAGATTGCTTCGTCCTATTGTCCTCGCAATGACGGGAGTGTAGGCTTGTCATTGCGAGCAAAATTGAAAATTTTGCGTGGCAATCTAGAATCTAAAAACAGATTCTAAAATCTAGAATCAAAGACTTAAAAATCAATGAGCCTTTGTATCAATAACAAGTAATGTATAATGCCCTGCTTGTTTTTTCTGCACAGAAGTGAGATTTTCTATAAACGTATCACTTGGATTTGAATTCTCAAGAATCACAAATAATCGCACATTTTCTTGTTTGTTTTTTACATCATCGAGAATCTTTTTTATATCAGATTCTGGTGAGCTTGCCCATTCTCCGCTTGAGATTTGCTCTTGGTGGTTGAGATTAAGGCGGAATTTATAATACAAAAATATACTAGTAACTGAATTATGCACCAACAAAATATCATTATCTGTAATATTATCTTTCGTATAAGCTACAAGTTCGCTTATTACAGGTCTTTGAAAGCTATTGTGAAATTTATATATTTTTATACCACAAACAATAAGCAAATAGAGAAAAATGCCCCCCATTTGCCTTAAAACAGGGCAAATGATAAGAAAAAGTAAAATTGATGTAACAAAATGTAATAATCTTGTAAGGTTTGAAAAATAAATATTTTGTGTAAGGGTAAAGTATAAAAAGTAAGTTGTCTAAAAAATACTAAGAAAGATAGTGGGGAACTTAGAATCTATGAGTGGGGTTTGTGGGGTGAGAGTAAAATCAAACTCATTAGAATCTGCAAACATAGCGCCATTAAAGTTATAGCCAAAATCAAGCCACAGAATCTGCTCATTTAATAGGGCTTTGTGAGTGGATTATCCAACGCATCACATACAAAAAAGGACTTGCAATACATAAGATAGTTATATTCCGGGCTTGTGTGAGGCGGATGCTCAGGGTCAAATCTATCTGCGGCTTGATTATACTCTTTAAAAACCTTGCGGATAGAATCTAGGGCATTTGTATCAAAAGATTCTAAATCTTTATGAATGATTATCATTTTAGATTCTAATCCGCATAAAGAACGCATTGCATAAATTTCTAAACCTATATCTTCATTTGTGTAAATGATGAAGTTATTTTGCAATTTTGATAAAAAGCTAAAGTATTCAAGGTAGGTTTGTGTCGTGCGTTTTGCTTTGTAAGACTTCGTGCTTTGTGTAGCTAAGTCAAGCTTGTAAAAAGCAGTGATAATTGTGGGGGGGGGGGTAAAACTCTTATTTTGCGACATAAGCTTAAAACCTTTATTTAAACTTTTTTTTGCCAAAATTTTTCACTCCTAAATTTTAATTCTCTTTTGAGACAATCCTATACCAATTTTGAGCAAGAAACTCCCTTGTAAGCACCAGAATAGAAGCGAGAATCAGGCTTGAAAAGAATACAAGAATAAATTTTGCTTTTGTAGAAGTCTGCACAATGGGTCTGTCTTCGATGTCTTCGATGTTGTATGTTAATAATCCCTTACTTGCAAAATCCAATTCTACCAAACGCCAATCTATGTTTTGTGATTTTGTAGCCAATGGTTTAGAATTGAGATAAAATTGCTGAATCTGAGATTTAAATGTCTTAAGAGAGCTATTGTTGTCTATGTTGAATACTATATCTTTGATACACTGCTTTGCATCGTTCAAGTTTTTAGCCTCAAATGAGAGTGAATACAAAGCAGGTATGGAAGGATTCTGCATAAGAGTAGAATAACACCTATTCATAGCACATATAGACTCCTTCTCTGCCCAAATATCATTCTCAATCTCTGTTGCACCATCACCATTTCCCACATGCTTATCCAAAGCACAATCAAGCTTATGCGATAGAGCAATCCACTTCTTCTTATGATATTCAAAACTCGGTGCAAGCATTGTGTGTAATTGCTGATTGGAAATAATTGGCTGATTGTTAAAGTTTTTGATACCAAAGTGCAATTTATAAACCTTAGGCTTAATACTTTTCTTTGATTGCTCTAACTCTTTATCCGCTTGCATATTCTCACTTTGAACCAAAGCCAAAGATTGGGAATCCACAGATGTTTTAAAAATCCACCAACACCCAAAGCAAAAAACAAGCAAAAAGCTTATCACAAACAATTTCCAACGCCTAACAAAAATTGACAATATCTCCCAAGAATCCAAATTTTTCATCACACTCCTTTAAAATAAATTAAAACAAAAAATAAAAAAATGGTCCAGCTATGTCATAATTCCAATACACCCTTGTATTTGTAATATCTCCAAAATAGGTTTTTACGCTAACTGTATTCCACAACATTAATAGTGCAAAAATCTGCAATAAAAATGGTTGCTTACGCATCGCCAAGAACATAAAATAACCAAAGGCAATCTCCATAAACAAGACACCCATACGAAGCGAAAAGTGATTACTTACACCAATTGACCCCCAATACACTAAAATAGAGCCAAAAATAACATATCGCCACTGCTTATGTGCTTTATCAACATAAAGATAGGTGAAACACATAAGCATAAAAGTAAGGACAAAATTTCGAGCTGTAATAGAGCTTCCATCAAGAGTAGAGCCAACAATATACGGTCCAATCTTCCCTTTTAAAGTATCAATAAAAATCGCGTGGTTTGGGAAATCTCAAAGGAATTTAATAATCTCATCAAAAAAATAAAACCCAAACATAAGCAACAAGCTTATCATCATTCCAATTTTTGGCTTTTTCATTAATAGCCAAACAAAAAGATAAAAACCTAATGCAGTTGTATGAAACAAAGTAGCAATAACAACATAAACAAGATGAAGTTTTAAACGCTTTTCTGTAAAAGCATAGAGTCAAAATACAGATGATAAGAGCTGTCTTATCACATTTCCAGCAAACCAGTAATGAAAAAACAAAAGACTTAAGGCCACACATAATGTCCTTTGTTTTGGAGCGATATGGAACATAGCATATACTTCAAGCCATATATAAAACAACAGCGCCGCAGTAAAAATATTAATTGCAATAAAAGTTGAACTACTAAGTTCTCCTAAAAATCTACTCAAAATAAGATAATACAAGGGCAAAGCTACTTCTAACCCAGCACCATAATCAAACAAAGCCTGAAAATTATTATTAAGCAGTTTTTCATATGTGTGATAATAGTTAATATAATCACTGTGTGGAATACAATCACCATTATAGATTGATGCAGAAAGAATAATACAAAGCGAAATAATGACACGAGATTTTTTTGTAAAAACAGAAGAAAAAACAATCAAAAAAAACCAGCAACACTTGCAATCATAGGTGAAAATGGCAAAATAACCCACGGAATAAGTGCCAAAATTAAGGGAAAAACATCAGTCTGTTTAATATTTTGTAAGCTCGATACACTGCCAATAGATAGATTATTCAAAGCAAGTCCTGTTTTTTTTTTTTTTTGATTAAGCCAAATCAAAAAAATTACAACAAAAGAGAAGTGCGGTTGTAATGTAGTTTTGCTTATGAATTACTTACATTTTATTATAAACAAAATCTTTATTTATCTTGGCTTTTCTACTCTCCAACTTAAACTTAACTAAATTCCACCCAAACCAAACAAGTAAGATTCTGTATCCTTAACTCACACATTAAACCTAAAGTGCATTATATCCCCATCTTGCACGATATATTCTTTCCCCTCAATCCGCATAGCCCCTGCTTCTTTTGCCTTTGCCTCTCCGCCATAGCGCACAAAATCCTCATAGCTAATCGTCTCAGCGCGTATAAAGCCTTTTTCAAAATCCTTATGTATCACGCTAGCAGCTTGCGGGGCTTTGTCGCCTTTTTTGATCGTCCAAGCACGCACTTCTTTCACCCCAGCTGTAAAATAACTTATCAGCCCAAGCTTTGCAAACCCTGTGCGAATGATTTGCTCCAATCCAGATTCTGCGCAACCCAAAGACTCCAAAAACTCTTTCCTCTCAATAGAATCTAACCCCACCATTTCCTCTTCAATTTTTGCGCAAAGCTTTATGACTTCAGCATTTTTGCTTTTCCCATATTCGCGCACTTTTTTTACATATTCATTATCTGATTCTAGATTCTTTTCATCGACATTTGCCCCATAAATCACCTCTTTGCCACTCAAAAATCGCAACTCTTTGTTTAAAGCCATAAACTCTTCACTCTCGCGCCCCAAAAAACTACTTGCAGGCTGATTTGTTTGCAAATGTGCCAAAAGAGATTGCGCGATTTCAAGTGCTTTATTTGCGCCTTTTTGTGCTTTAGATTCTCGCTCAAGACGTGCTATTTTTTTCTCAAGAGTCGCAATATCTGCTATAATGAGCTCTAGCTCGATGATTTCAATATCTCCGATAGGATCTATGCGTCCCTCGACATGCGTAATGTCAGAATCCTCAAAACAACGCACAATGTGTAATATCGCGTCTGCTTCTTTGATATTTGCCAAAAATTGATTCCCAAGTCCCTCGCCTTTGCTCGCGCCTCGCACAAGCCCTGCAATATCGACAAATTCTATTTGAGAGTGCAAAATCCGCTCAGGCTTTACAATCTTAGCAAGCTCATCTAAGCGAGAATCTGGCACTTCGACAACTGCTTTATTTGGCTCAATCGTGCAAAATGGATAATTTGCTGCTTGAGCATTTTGGGTTTTAGTGAGTGCGTTAAAGGTTGTTGATTTGCCTACATTTGGAAGTCCGACAATACCAATTGATAGCCCCATTATTTTTTGCCCTTTGTATTTGCAAAATCAAGATTTTGGATATAGTCCGTAATAAACGCCACTCCTGCGCGCACTCCCGCACCACTTGCTCCAAATGGATTTATATCCCATTCTTTTTCTACATAAGCTGGTCCGGCTATATCGATATGAAGCCATTTGTTTTTGAATTCATCTCTGATAAATTCTCCCAAAAACATTCCCGCGCTAATAGCACCACCATAGCGACTTGAGGCGACATTGCTTACATCTGCGATTTTAGATTCTATAAGCTTTTTGATATGGCGATTAAATGGCAATCTTGCAACAAGCTCTCCAGAATCTAGCGCGCTTGTCTCAAATGCTATTTTTAGTGATTCATCATAGCCCATGATTCCGCTTGTGTATTCTCCAAGCCCAACCACACAAGCCCCAGTGAGCGTAGCAAAATCAATCAAAACATCAGGCTTAAGATCTTGTGCATACGAGAGACAATCACAAAGCACCAAACGCCCCTCTGCATCAGTATTTCTCACTTCAATGCTTTTGCCTTCACGCGAGATAAGCACATCATCAGGCTTGTAAGCATTACCGCCAATCATATTTTCCGTAGCACCGATAATCCCATGCACTTCGACTTCTAGCCCTAAGCGACTGATCGCATTCATAATCCCAAGCACAGCGCAACCGCCGCTCTTATCTGCTTTCATCGTAACCATAAAATCAGCAGGCTTCAAACTCAATCCGCCACTATCATAAGTCAGCCCCTTTCCAACAAGCACGATTTTTGCCTTTGGCTGCTTTGGTTTGAAGCTAAGATGAATGAGTTTTGGCGATCGACTTGATGCGCGACTCACAGCCAGAAATGCGCCCATTTTTTCGCTTTTGAGATCTTTTTTGGTTAGAATCTTACATTGGATTTTGTTGGATTGTGCGATTTCTTTGGCTTTGTTTGCGAGATATTTTGGTGTGGCAATTTGTGGCGGGGTATTGACTAAATCGCGCGCTAGGTTTGTGGATTCTGCGAGGATATAGACTTTTTTGAGCCATTCTTGATTAGTAGTGTGTTTTTTGAAAAGATAAGTTTGTGTAGAGATGAAAAGCTCTTGAAGTGATTTTTCTTTGGTTTTAGATTTAAATTCTGTATAGCTATATTCGCTAAGCAACGCTCCTAGCGCAAATGCCGACATTTGAGAGTCATCACCATAGAATCCAATCTTTGCAGTTTTGAATGTATAATTTGCCAAAGTGCGGACAGCCAACGCTCCTGCCTCGCGCAAACAATCAGAATCTAACTTCTCAATAGGAATATAAAGCGTGCAATCACCCTGATCTAAGAACACAGACTGCGATGTAAAACCCCATTTTTTTAATGATTTGTGATTAATCCATTCGTGTTTGAGATTTTTATCAATCACCAAAACAACGCTCACATCGGCATCTATCTTTGTGAAATTCTCATTTTTTAGTGTTATTTGTAACATTATTTATCCTTTTAAATTATTTTGAAGTTTGTCAATTTTTTTATCGATTTTTTTGGTATGAGTCGAAAAATACCACAACACCCCGCCTAAAAACGCAAGTGCAAGTGCAATCAAAATATAAGGGTGCCCTTTAAACAAATGAAGCACATCAAGGATTTGCTCGCCAAAAAACCAAGCAAGCAAAATCGTTATCGCCGCCCAAATCCAAGCACTCAATAAATTAATACACGCAAATTTAAGCGCGCTATAACGCGTTATACCAATACTTATAGGAATAATTGTGCGCATACCATACATATAACGTTGCAAAAAAATAATAGGCCAGCCATATTTCTGAAGCAACAAATGAGCAAGAGCTAGTTTGCGCCTTTGCTTGCTGAGCTGTTTTTGGATATAGCCTTTGTTAAATCGCCCAATATAAAAATAAATCTGATCGCCAACAAACCCTCCAAGCCCTGCGACAAAAATAGCAAGTCCGACATTCATATGCCCAGTATGCGAAGCGATACCTGCAAAAATAAGCCCTAGCTCGCCCTCTAAAATGCTCCAACAAAATAAAATCAAATACCCCCAATCCTCCACATAAGTATCCCATACATTGACTATAAATTCTTCAAGCGAAAATTCAGAATTTCGCACAGAATAAAAAAGCCAGCCAACAAGGGCAATAAGTAAGATTCCGATAATAAATGATTTGAGATGAGCTTTGATAAATTGCATTAAATATCCAATATGTGAAATTGACTCACAGGTAATGTAACGCTACCACACTCCAAAAGTCGCAATAAAAAGCACGCCTCTATACATTCTCCGCCTGCTTTTTTGATAAGCTCTAAGCTTGCTTTTGCAGTGCCACCTGTGGCTAGCAAATCATCAATAAGCACAACGCACGCAGGCTTAAAATCAAAAGCATCGATATGGATTTCAAGCGTATCAGTGCCATACTCAAGCGCGTAATCTTGCGTGTAGGTTTTTGAAGGCAGTTTGCCCTTTTTGCGCACAGGCACAAACCCAACCCCAAGCGCATACGCCAAAGCTGAACCAAAAATAAACCCTCTAGATTCTATACCAACAATATGTGTGATATTGTGTTTTTCATAGCGATTTTTCAAAAACGAAATCACATTGCCAAATACTTCTGCATGCGCTAAAAGCGTTGTAATATCGCGAAATATAATGCCTTTTTTGGGATAGTCTAGAATCTGACGCAAATTTTGTTTGACTTGGGCTTGAAGTTGCTGTAATGTCTGCATTGTATGTCCTTTGTTTGCTTAAAGTAGAGCCTCGATTTTTTGCTCTAAATCTTTAATGCGCGTTTTGTATTTGTCTGTCTCGACACGATATTGAGAATTGCGTTGTTTGAGCGTTTTAATCTCATTACGCAAAGAATTTGTCTCTTGAGTCAAAATATCGATATTGCCTAATGCCCTCTGGAGCTGGAGCTGGTGCTTTTGGATAAGAATTTCTGCTTCTTGAAGTGTAAGCTTCATTGCGGCTGCGTTTTTTTCTTCTCGTTGGGCGACAGAGCGATAAAACATCGTTTTTGCAATCATATACAATATAAAGAGGACAAACATTGTTCCCAAAAACCACTTTAACACTAAATCCATTGTGTATCCTTATTCTTTCGATACAGAATCTAATTTCTTGATTCTGCATGTATGCCTTCCGCCCTCAAATGGCGTTTGGATAAAGGCTTCAAGCATAGATTCTACTTCGCCCTCGCCACTTACGCGCGCACCCAAGCACAGCACATTTGCGTCATTATGCGCTCTTGTCATTTTTGCCATATACGCGCTCGTGCATAATGCCGCTCGAATGCCCTCAAATCGATTTGCGCTCATACTCATA